>JAZNLJ010000088.1:0-3959 GCA_045579005.1 Acutalibacteraceae bacterium
CCCTGTACACGTGCCCTTACAGACGTCGAGGTAAATGGTGAATATGAATACAATACAGGTGTTGTAATTGCCGAGCACTTCAAGAATAATATACTTGATGTAACATCAACTCCCGCAGTTCTCGTCCGCTCTCATGCTCCCTTTGTGTTTGGTAAAAATGCCGGGGATGCAGTACATAACGCGGCTGTCCTTGAAATTGTTGCCGAAATGGCGATGAAAACAGAACTTATAGGTAGGGACGTGCCTGAGATTGACGATTTCCTTTCGGATAAGCACTATTTCAGAAAGCACGGAGCAAATGCCTACTATGGGCAAAAGTAAATTGATATGACAGACTTTACGCACCTTCATTTACATACAGAATATAGCCTTCTCGACGGTGCATGCCGTATCGGGGAGGTTGTTGAGCGTACAAAAAATCTTGGTCAGAGTTCACTTGCGATAACTGACCATGGTGTCCTTTATGGTGCGGTAGCGTTCTATAAAGCCTGTAAAAATGCAGGTGTGAAGCCTATTATAGGGTGTGAGGTTTATGTTTCTCCCCGCACCCGTTTTGATAAGGTGCACGGCATTGATAATGATCGATATCACCTTATTCTCCTTTGCAAAAATGAAACGGGTTACAAGAATCTTATAAAACTGGTTTCCTCGGCTTGGGTTGATGGCTTTTATACCAAGCCACGTGTTGACCGTGATATTCTTGAAAAATATAGTGAGGGACTTGTTGTCCTTTCGGGTTGCCTTTTCGGTGAGGTTGCACAGCGAATTCTTCAGCGCAATATGACTGAGGCGGAAAGCGTTGCACAGTGGTACAAATCAGTGTTTGGAGATGATTATTACCTTGAAGTGCAAAACCACGATATGGTGGAGGAAAAAGAGGTTGTTGACGGTGTTATTGACATAAGCCGTAAATATAATATTCCTATTGTTGCAACCAACGACGTCCACTATTGCACCAAGGAAGATGCTGATATCCAACGCGTCCTTATTGCGGTGCAGACCAACAAGGTTGTGGGCTCTGAAAATGCTCTTGAATTTGCCAATGATGAGTTCTATCTCAAAAGCGGTGATGAAATGGCACAGGCGTTCTCGGACTATCCCGAAGCTATTTCCAATACGCAGGTTATTGCTGATAAATGTAATTTCGATTTTGAGTTCGGTGTTACAAAGCTTCCTCTTTTTGATGCACCGCACCCTGACCATAAGGCTTTCCTGAGGGCGGAGTGTGTATCAGGTCTTGAATGCATCTTCAGCACTATTCCCGAGGATTATCTCAAACGGCTTGATTACGAGCTTTCAGTTATTGATGAAATGGGTTTCAATGATTACTTCCTCATTGTGGCTGATTTTATAAAATTCGCAAAAAGCAAGGGTATTCCCGTTGGTCCCGGCAGGGGTTCTGCGGCCGGTAGCCTTGCCGCATTTGCTCTCGGTATTACAGGTATTGACCCTATACAAAACAGATTGCTTTTTGAGCGTTTCCTTAACCCTGAAAGAGTAAGTATGCCCGATATCGATATCGACTTCTGCTACGAGCGTCGCGGTGAGGTTATCGATTACGTTACTGAGAAATACGGCTCTGATCGTGTGGCGCAGATTGTTACCTTCGGTACAATGCAAGCAAAACAGGCTGTCAGGGATGTTGCAAGGGCTTTGGGTATGCCGTACAGCACAGGCGATATTGTTGCAAAGCAGATTACCCGCGATTACAAGGACATCAGGGATGCTCTTGCCAAAAATAATGATTTGAAAACACTCTATAATTCAGATGAGAATATTAAAAAACTCATCGAAACAGCCGCAAGGGTAGAGGGTATGCCCCGCCATGCCTCAACCCATGCTGCCGGTGTTGTTATCACGAGGGATGAGGTTTCGTCCTATGTGCCCCTTGCACGTAACGGTGAACAGACCGTTACACAGTTCACTATGACGGAGATTGAGCAGTTAGGTCTCCTGAAAATGGATTTCCTGGGGCTTCGTACACTTACTGTTATAAACGATGCAGTTAATCTGGTTAAACAGAATGAACCGCAGTTTGATATTTCAAAAATCCCTCTTGATTGTCCCGAGGTTTTCCGTGAGATGTCAAAGGGTAATACAATCGGTGTTTTTCAATGCGAGTCTGCGGGTATGACAAACCTGATTGTCAATATGAAGCCCCGCAACTTCGCAGATATTGCTGCGGCAATCGCGCTTTACAGACCCGGTCCTATGTACTTTATTGACACTTACCTTGAAAACCGTAAGGACTCTGATAAAATAACCTATCGCACATCGCTTTTAAAAGATATTCTTGATGAAACAAACGGATGCATGGTGTATCAGGAACAGGTTATGCAGGTGTTCCGCACTCTTGCCGGCTACTCCTACGGCAGAGCAGATGTTGTACGTCGTGCTATGAGCAAGAAAAAACGCGATGTTATGGAGAGTGAACGAGAGATTTTCGTTAACGGTCTTAAGGATGAAAACGGCAATGTTATCATCAGAGGAGCGGTCAATAACGGTATTGATGCTACGACAGCAGATGCAGTTTTCTCTGATATGATTTCCTTTGCTTCTTACGGCTTTAACAAGAGTCATACTGCTGCTTACGGTCTTATTGCATATCAGACAGCATATCTTAAGGTGAAGTATCCCAAGGCATTTATGGCGGCACTTCTTACAAGCGTTATTGGTGACGTTACCAAGACGGTTGTGTATATAAATGAGTGTAACAGACTGGGTATAAAGGTGCTTCCGCCTCACGTTAATTACAGCGGTAAGCGTTTTTCCGTCAATGGTGACAGTATCGTTTTTCCTTTGCTTGGTATCAAGAATATCGGCAGAGCACTCATTGATAAGATTCGGCATAATTACAGCGTAGATGGAGAATTTAAATCTTATTGGAATTTCTGCAAGCGGGTCAGCGGTACGGAACTTAACCGCAGAGCCCTTGAATGCCTCATAAAGGGCGGAGCTCTTGACGGGCTCGACCTTAACAGGAACGAGATGCTTCATAACCTTGATCTGGCGATTGAATGCGCATCCAAAGAAAGTCAGATATATGCGGGCGGTCAGCTCGATATGTTTTCTGCTTTCGGTGATGACACTTTTTCAAATGACCCCGTTTTCGGTAGGTTTGAGGAGATGGGTAAAACCGAACTTCTCAATAATGAAAAAGAGGTGGCAGGTTTATATTTCTCAGGTCATCCCCTGGACGAATATAGGGGTGTTTCCGATGCTCTCGGTTGCCCTAAAACCTCTGTTTTGTATGAGCTTCTCGAAACAGGTGCAGAGAGCGAAATTGATAACAAAAAGGTCAAATTCCTTGGTGTTATCAATAGCGTTAAGAAGAAGGTCACCAAGCGAGATGATATTATGGCTTTCTGCGATATGGAGGATTTATTTGGTGAGCTTGAGCTGATAGTTTTTCCAAAGGTGCTTGTGCAATGTAACGATTACCTTGTCTTAAATAAAGTTGTGCTTGTGGAGGGCAGGTTATCCGTTAAAGATGATGAAATAAAGCTTCTGGCAGAAAGTATTTCCGAAGCGCCTAAGAGCGTTGATAACGTCGGAAAGCCCGAATCAGTACCCAAAGCACATACTTCCAAGGGGAAGAAAGGTGTTTTTCTTCGTTTGAAGCAGGGAAATGAAGCGCGGGTTGATGATATAAGAAATCTGCTTTCCATATTTGAGGGCAATAGTCTTGTTTACGTCTATTACGAAAGCACAAAGCAATATGAATTTATGGGCAGGGAATTTACTGTCAGCATAAATGAACCTCTTATAAAAGAATTAAGGTACATTTTAGGTGACGAAAATGTTGTTGTAAGACAATAAAAGTCAATATTTTACTTTTTTCTCTTGTAAGATTGATTTTTGTATGCTATAATCCCATAGTTATTTAATATTTTGGTATGGAGGTACTGAAAGTGAAAACAATTGGTGTGCTTACAAGCGGTGGCGACGCCCCCGGTATG
>JAZNLJ010000089.1:0-16870 GCA_045579005.1 Acutalibacteraceae bacterium
TTCCTGGAAGGCAAGCTGACATTCGGTGTTAACGTTAATTTTAGAAACGCCGAGAGAGATAGCCTTCTGAATCATATCAGCAGGGATACCTGTACCACCGTGAAGAACGAGAGGCATTGTGCCTGTCTTCTCCTGAACAGCTGCAAGAGTTTCGAATGAAAGACCTGCCCAGTTCTCAGGATATTTGCCGTGGATGTTACCGATACCTGCTGCAAGCATTGTAACGCCGAGGTCAGCAATCATCTTGCACTCGTCAGGATCAGCACATTCACCTGCACCGACAACGCCGTCTTCTTCGCCGCCGATTGAGCCTACCTCGGCCTCGATTGAAAGACCCTTTTCCTCGCAGATAGCAACGAGCTCTTTTGTCTTTGCTATGTTTTCATCAATGGGATAGTGTGAACCATCGAACATAATTGATGAGAAGCCGGCTTCGATACAAGCCTTTGCACCTTCGTATGAACCGTGGTCAAGGTGAAGTGCAACGGGAACAGTGATACCGAGGTCGTCGATCATGGCACTGACCATATTTGCAACTGTCTTGAAGCCGCACATATACTTACCTGCACCCTCAGAAACACCAAGGATAACGGGAGAGTTCATCTCCTGAGCGGTAAGAAGAATAGATTTTGTCCATTCAAGGTTGTTGATGTTGAACTGACCAACTGCATAGTGGCCTGCCTTTGCTTTCGTGAGCATGTCTTTTGCATTTACTAAAGCCATTTTTAACACTCCTATGTAAAAATATTTTATAAAAATTATTATAAACCGAATTAAACGTTTTCTTCCCTGAGATCAAGTATTAATTCCTTGCTTTCGGGAATCAGGTGTGTGTATTTCACGCCTGCTGCATCAAACATACGCTTGGATGCCCTTGTTGAGGATGTGTCCGCATATTTGTCTGAGAGATAGATGACCTCGGAGATGCCACTCTGGATAATTGCCTTGGCACATTCGTTGCAAGGGAAGAGAGCGACGTAAATGCGACTGCCGGCTAAATTACCTCCACGGTAGTTGAGAATTGCATTAAGCTCTGCGTGACAAACGTAGGGGTACTTGGTGTCATAAGAGTCGTCTGCACTTCTGTCCCAGGGAAAGGTATCATCGTTACAGCCCGAGGGAAAGCCGTTATAGCCAACGGAAAGTATGCGGTTTTCGCCGTTTACGATACAGGCACCCACCTGTGTGTTAGGGTCCTTACTGCGCTTGGCACAGAGAACTGCCGCGCCCATAAAGAACTCGTCCCACGAGATATATCCTTCGCGCTTTGCCATAAATTCATCTCCCACAAACCTTAATTCAATTCATTATACATATTTTTCAACTCTTTTTCAATATAAATATAAAAAATTTATGAAGTGAGAAACAATTATTGCTAACGTAACAGGATTATGGTATAATAAGTCCCCGAATAACGAAAAAGGAGTTTGTTATGATAAATTATATCCGTAGAGTTACAAAGGACATCAGTAAAATTGAGTTGGTGTACTGGTGGATTTTGCGATTGCTTATGATAGGTGGCATTTTTTTCCGACTTGTAAAGCCTGATGGTCTGGGCTCCTATCAGCCAATGCAGATGGCGGCAAATCTTGTGGGTATGTTCGCTTTTGAGATTTGTCAGCTTTTTCCGGAGAAAACATTTCCCCGATACTTTTCTCACAAATACCAGAATATCAGCATCATGGTCTTTTTCCTTGCATCCTTTGGCGGTGCTTTCCTGAATTTCTATTATATTCTGCCGGGATTTGATAAAGCTCTTCACGCCTTCGGCAGCGGTGTGGGCGTGTATGTGAGCTATGAGTTCATCTGCGCAATTCAGCTCCGTGATAAAGTGAAGTGTCCTGCTAACATTGCCGCTATTGCCGCAATGGGTGTTGCCCTTATTTTTGCAACAGGTTGGGAGATTTTTGAATTCAGTTTTGACCAATGGTTTGGCGGTGATGCACAGCACTGGGATTTGCAGAAGGCGATTGAAGAAGCAGGCGGACTTAAGGAAAATGTGTTTATGCTTATCCCTCTTGATGAAGCACGCTTTGAGTCGAGATTTGCGCTGATGGATACAATGGAAGACACTATATTGAATCTTATTGGTGCATTGATTATGTATATTGCCCTGAGAATTAAGCCGTACAGACACATCGGCGTAAACAATATAAACAAAATTATCGACGAAGAATTGGCTAAAAACACCAAAGAACTTACCAAGTAATAAATAATTATTGATTATTGACTGAAAAGGATATATAATCAGTGTGTATAATTATAAGGAGGCTTTCCTATGAGCAAAAAGGTATTGGCAGTTATACTGTCACTTATACTTTGTTTCTCGGCAGTTGCAGTTCCCGTTGGTGCTGCTGACATCAAACTCCCCGAAACAAGTGTTGAAAACGTACTTAACTACTTCATTGACAGACTTATTCACATCGTTCTGTCATACCTCAATATGTATTGGCCCGGTTATGAGGGTAATTGGGATACTGAAGAGGATTATCAGGCAGAGCATTTCTACACAGGTGACACAGAGTTCGACTATGATGTAAAGGGTGCATCTGAGTGGAATCTCGGTTATGCAGGTGTATCGCTTCTTGACGGTGTTAACGTTATGAACGGCAAGTTCTATCTTGCAGGTTCACTTGAAATTGCTGCAGGTCGTGTACCTTCACAGGTTCTCGATGATCAGCGTGTTCGCGTTTACGCTCTCAATGACGGTGTTGGCGGCACAGTTGTACACGCAGTTATCGACGGCTTCGGTCTTCCTCGCGGCGACGTTGAAGAAATCCGTGCAAGACTTGCTGAGTTTGCAGAGGCAAATAATATCGTATCACTTAATATTTCTGTTCTTCATCAGCACTCATGTATCGATACACTCGGTATGAATATTCCTCTTCTCCAGGGTCTTCTTGCTAACACAGGTAATGCTGCTTCCGGCAACCTTATCGAAAGCCTGAAGGTTCAGAAGAATGCGGAATTTATGGAGAACCTTTACACCAAGACGGTTTTCGCAATCAAGAAGGCTGTTAAATCAATGGAGCCCGGTTCACTCTACTACGGCACAGCAGATGTTTCTGACTATATCAGAGATAAGCGCGATCCCCAGGCATTTGATCCCAATATCAACAGACTCCGCTTCGTTCCCGAGGACGGTTCTGCCGAAACATGGATTCTTGAGGGTGCTATTCACTGTACAGGTAACGGCGCAGGCGGCGACGTTCTTACTGCTGACTATCCCTACTATATTGAAGAGGCAATCAAAGAAAAGGTTGGCGCAAACGTAGTTTACATTCTCGGTGCAGAGCTTGCAATCGGTATGCGCACAGTTCGTCTTTGCCTTGAGTGCCAGGAGGTTGCAGAGATCTCCAAGCCGGCGGAAGAGGGCGGAATCTACGAAATCAGCTGTCCTTCCTGTGGTAAGAAGACTGTTGCAGACGATGACAGTGACTTCACAACTGAGGATGCACAGGATTACGTTGCAACCATCGACGAGTGGTACAGAATGAACACTCCCGAGGATACAAGAAACGACTTTGACCTTAAGGATTACGGTTATTCAGTTGCTAAGAGAGTAATTGATATTGACAATGACGTTGAGCTTGATCCCGTTCTTAACATTGCACACAAGGAAGTAGCAATCGACGTTGAGAACCAGATTCTCACACTTGCTGCCCGTGAGGATATCCTTAATGCAGTTATCGTTAAGTCAGGCACAGGCTACAAGATGATTACTGAAATCGGTTATATGGAATTGGGCAACGAGGTTGCAGTATTCCTTTGCCCCGGTGAGTTCGATCCCATTCTCATCTACGGCGGTCCCGAATCAGGCGAAGCCGGCTGGATTGGCGATGAATGGTCAATGCCCGCACTTAAGGATGTTACAGATTGTGACACAGTTCTTGCATACGGTCTTATGAATGACCAGGCAGGCTATGTTCTCCGTGACAATGAGTATCACTCACTCCTTTCGGAGAACGAAGAGGTTAACGTTCTCACTCCCTCTGCAGGTTCAACATTTGTAGGCGCATTTATTGACCTGGTTTCTGAGATCAAAGACGCATAAGCTTGAGCACATAATTAAGAAGGTTCGGACACTTCCGAACCTTCTTTTTTGAACAATATTATAAAAAAATGTCAGCAAATTTATTCAATTTGTTCATTGAATTTACTTTAGTAAAGTATTACAATAGTATAAACTACTATCATTCTGTGGTAGTATCGCTTTTGTAAAGAAAGGTAGATAGTAATGAAAAAAACAAGAAAGCTTATAGCAATTATCTGCACAGTTGCTATTCTTGCAGGTGTTGTTTCAACAATGGGTCTTGCTGCAAGTACTGATATTGATTACACAATCACAAGCCCTTATGCAAATGTTGATTGGTCCTGGGAACAGTACAAGGCAGATTTGCACACTCACACAACTGCATCTGATGGTGATGACTCTCTCAAAAATATGATTGAGACAAACTACGACTATGGCTTCGATATTTATGCAGTTTCTGACCACGGAACGGTAAACTACAGCTGGACAGAGCAGGCTATTGTGCCCGAGCTCAGACTTTTCCTCGGCATTAAGAACCCCGACGCTCAGATTATTGACCTTGACGATACAGGCTTTACCTTTGACGGTCTTCAGTACAACGTTGTTAATGAAAACGGCGATGATTACTATTATCAGGTAGCTGAGGACGGCACAGAGGGTCAGAAGATGCTCCGTGTTCCTTATGCTATTGAGAACAATCCTACATCACTTAACAACGCTCACGTAAACAGCTGGTTTGCAGATTATGGTCACGGTATCGTTGGTGGCACAAGTGATTATGAAACACCTATCAAGGCTGTTGACGAGCTTGGCGGTCTTTCAGTTATCAACCATCCCGGTGAATACACAAACGCACGTGATGAGAAGTACACAGAGGATGCTTACGGTGAGGGCTACGAATACTATATCGACAAGTTCGAAAACCTTATTAAGACATATCCTTCTTGTATCGGTATTGACATCAACTCAAAGGGCGACTCAAGAACACGTCACGACAGAAAGCTTTGGGACATTATGCTTATGGACCTTACTCCTGCCGGCGAAAACGTTTTTGCTATCGCAACAAGTGATGCTCACAGAGTGTCAGCGGCTTATACAGGCTACACAAGAATGCTTATGCCCGCTAACACATCAGAAAATCTTAAGGCTTGTATGCAGAACGGTGAATTCTTTGCCGCAAGCCGTTGCCTTGGCAACCATAACGAGCTTCAGGAATATGCAAACTATCTCCTTGAGAACGGCTCTGCAGACGCACAGGCAGTAGCACAGGATATCCTCGACAGACAGGCTGAGGATTACGATGCAAAATATGAAGCAGATTATGATGTTGATGCACCCATGGTAAATTCTGTTGTTGTGGACGATGATAATGACGTTATTGTCCTTGACGTAGAAAATGAATATTGCGTACGTTGGATTTCCAACGGCAAAACAATTGCCTGGGGCGACACAATAGACCTTGATGATTACAGCGAAGAAATCGGTACTTACGTACGTGCAGAGATTTTCGGTGAGGGTGGTATTGTTTATACACAGGCTATGCTCCTTGAATATGAAGGTTCCCCCGAAAGCGAAACAAAGCAGGCTAAGGACTTCTGGTGGATTCTCAGCATCATTCCGGACACAATCGTTAAATTCCTTATGGATCTTGATATTTTCGGTTTCCTTTATGAGGAGCTCAACTGATTGGATTAAAATCGGGGCAGAAATGCCCCGATTATTTTTTGTCTATTTATTGTATTATGGCATTTAGTATGCTAAAATATATTAAATATGTTGTAAAAAGAGGTAATCTTAATGAATGCGATTATTACAGTTGTAGGCAAGGATAAGGTTGGCATTATGGCGGGTGTTTGTAACACTCTGCAGAAGGTTAACGTTAATATACTTGACATCAGCCAGACAGTTTTACATAACGATATTTTCACAATGAATATGCTTGTTGACATTTCTTGCGCTAATGTAGGTTATGACAAGATTGTGGATGCTCTCAATGATGAGGGTGAACGACTTGGTGTCAGCATCCGTATCCAGCGCGAAGAAGTATTTGATGCAATGCACAAAATCTGAGGTGGGCTATGATTAACCAACACGAAATTTTAGAAACCCTTAATATGATAGATAATCAGCATCTTGATATCCGTACCATTACTATGGGTATCTCGTTGCGCTCATGTGCGCATCCTGACCCGAAAATCTGTGCAGGGAAGATGTATGATAAAATCACTAAATATGCAGAAAACCTTGTGAAAACAGGCGAGGATTTAGAGCGTGAAATGGGTATTCCCATTATCAATAAGCGGATTTCGGTTACACCAATCGCTATTGCTGCCGAGGGCTGCGAAACTGAGGATTATTCAATCTTTGCCCGTGCTATGGACGATGCTGCAAAGGCATGCGGAGTAAACTTCATCGGCGGTTTTTCCGCTCTTGTTCAAAAGGGCTTTACAATCGGTGACAGACGGCTTATTGCATCTATCCCTGAGGCTCTTGCCACAACGGATTTTGTTTGCTCCTCTGTTAACGTGGGCTCTACAAAAGCAGGTATCAATATGGATGCGGTAAAATTGATGGGCGAAACCATCAAAAAGACGGCTCACATCACAAGGGACAGAGACGGCTTCGGCTGTGCGAAGCTTGTTGTTTTCTGCAACGCGGTTGAGGATAATCCCTTTATGGCAGGTGCGTTCCACGGCGTGGGTGAACCCGAATGTGCCATTAACGTTGGCGTTTCAGGTCCCGGTGTTGTTTATAACGCGCTTAAAGATGTGAGGGGAGAGCCTTTCCACGTGGTAGCGGAAACAATCAAGAAAACAGCCTTCAAGATTACCCGTATGGGTCAGCTTATGGCGAGCCAGGCTTCAAAGAGGCTCGGTGCGGAGTTCGGTATTGTTGACCTGAGCCTTGCGCCCACTCCCGCGGTCGGTGACTCTGTTGCACGTATTCTTGAGGAAATGGGCCTTGAGGTCTGCGGTACTCACGGAACAACTGCCGCTCTTGCACTTCTTAACGATGCAGTTAAAAAGGGTGGCGTTATGGCGTCGTCAAGTGTCGGAGGTCTTTCAGGTGCTTTCATTCCCGTATCTGAGGACGAGGGTATGATTGCCGCCGCAGAAAAAGGTGTTCTTACACTTGATAAGCTTGAGGCAATGACCTGTGTCTGCTCAGTCGGTCTTGATATGATCGCTGTGCCCGGTGATACATCAGCCCAGACAATTTCTGCAATCATTGCCGACGAAGCAGCTATAGGTATGATTAATAATAAAACAACTGCTGTGAGAATTATTCCTGCACCCGGCAAAAATGTGGGTGACTCAATCGAGATGGGCGGTCTTCTGGGAACTGCACCGGTTATGCCTGTTCACGGTGAGGGTAGTGTTGATTTCATAAACAGAGGCGGCAGAATTCCTGCACCTCTTAACAGTCTTAGAAATTAATGTTGACGACGGCTGATTTGTTGCCAACTACAGAAGGAGATATGATAATGAGCTACTTAAACGAACATTTTTATTTATTCTGCAAAAAGCTTGATTTACCCGAAGAGGCAGTAACAGTATTTGAAGATACTGTTAAAGCTATTGAAGGCAACGCTGAATACCTTGAAAAATTCAATAATATTTATAACGAGTATATGTTCCCCAAGGCACACGATGTGGGTGAACGTCTTGACGAGCTTACAGCTCTTGCAAATGAAATGGGCATCAGCGAATATACACTTCACTTTGTATTCTTTATGATTTGCAGTGAGGTTCTCCTTGAACGTTACAGGGAAGAAAACATCAGTGAGGACATTTATTGGGAATCAATGATGGATATGAAATATAAATTCAACGAGTGCCTTGATTGTAAGGGTGTTTACGGCTCTTTTGTTGCAGGCTGGTTTGACGGCTTTTTCCGTATGATGCGTTACAGCATGGGTCGTTTCCAGTTTGAGTATTCTGACTTTGACCGCGAGGATTACACAACCGAAAGTGGCATCACAATCAAAAAGGACGAGGAGGTTCTCGGTTTCCACATTCCCTGGTCCGGTGTTTCCCTTACAGACGACGTGCGTATAGACTCCTATAAAAAGGCTTACGAATTCTTCAAGGAGCATCGCAGACCCGATGGTCTTATGATTTTTAAGTGTGGCTCATGGCTTCTTTACAAGGGTCACTATGATTTCTTGCCTGAAAAGTCGAACGTTCTCCGCTTTATGGATGACTTTATTATTCTTGAAAGCAACGAGAAGGATGAGTTTAACGATGCTTGGCGTCTTTACGGTGGCGCAGGCTATAAAAAGCCCGAGGAGTGGCCCGAGGACAATTCGCTTTACCGTGCATTCAAGCAGCGTGTTCTCAGCGGTGGCAAAACAGGCTCAGGCTTTGGTATTGTAATCTTTGACGGCGAAAAGGTTGTAAAATAATCTTTACATAATAAAAGCGGTTCGGGAAATCCGAACCGCTTTATTGTTTGCTTTTTATTCTGCCTTTGCTTCAGCTTCCTGCGCTTTTTTGCGCTCAGCCTTCTTCTTGCGAGCCTTATAGGTGTTAAGCTCCTGTACACATTCATCGGGAAGGTCACAATCACCAACGGAAATAACGTATTTGTTATAAAGCCCCTTGAAATTTGAACCGCCCGTTGTGAGGATTTTGTTCTTCTTTGCATATTTTGCAAATTTAACCTTGTCCTCATCGCTCATATCGGGAGTGTAAACCTCGATACCATCGAGACCTGCCTTAACGAGCTCGTCGAGAAGCTTGTCGTTTTTACACTTCTGGGGATTTGCAAGAACAGCAATACCGCCGGCCTCGTGAATGGCCTCAAGGATTGAAAAAATGTCCTCATAATCCGGCACATGATTAATGTTGCCGGGAGCATCAGGTGAGAAAAGCTCCTTGTAAAGGTCGCCGTATATTCTGTCAGCAAAGCCGTTCTCAATGAGTGCCTGCATAATATGTACCTTAAAAATATTTGTGGAGCCGGTTGCACACTTAACAACAAATTCGGGTGTAATGGGGTACTTCTGCGCGGTTTTGAGTGTCATAAGGTGAGAGGATTTCTTTCTTATGAGCGAGCTGCGACGGCAAAGACCCTCGAGTCTGTCGGGGAAGTCAGGCTTGTAGCAGAGCATATGAATCTCTTGGCCGTTTGTTTTGTCTGTGCCTGAAAGCTCAACACCGGGGATAACCGTAACGCCGTGTCTTTCACCGATAACCTTACCTCTGACGGTACCTGCAAGACAATCGTGGTCTGTGATTGCGATTGTGGTTACTCCGCGCTTTTTGGCAAGTAAGACCAAATCTTCAATACCAAGTGAACCGTTTGACAACCTGGTGTGCAAGTGTAAATCTGCTGACATTTTATCCTTCCTCCATACTTTCCCTCTCCGGGGGACTTGTCCATATCTACCTGTAAACTGTAAAATATTCGGGGAGAAAACGAACCTTTTATGTAATCTCCTCACTAATAAAAGGCTGCTTGTATAAAAATAGCACAAAAACCCCGAATATATCTTTATGGAATTATTTTACTACCTTTGGCGAAAAAAAGCAAGTCAAAATTTGTATTTTAATACAAAAAAATGTAATTAAAATTGTAGTATATGACATATTTCCTTTGTTGTGTTCAGTTGCAATTTTCCTTATTATGTGGTATCATTTCACTATGAATAATTTGATTTACGTAGCCCTCAGCGGAGGAGTAGATTCCGCGGCGGCGGCAATACTTCTGAAGCAACGCGGATACAATGTCCGCGGTGTTATTCTGCGTCTAAAACCAGATCACCTTGCTGACGACGATATCCGTGATGCCCGGGCAGTTGCAGATGCTCTGTCAATACCTCTTGATGTGCTGGACAGGCGTGAGGAGTTTAGGGCAATAACAGACTATTTCTGTCAATCATATATTGAAGGGCTTACACCTAATCCCTGTGTTCTCTGTAACCCTACAGTGAAGTTCAGATTGTTGTTGGATTATGCTCTTGAACAGGGTGCAGATTACCTTGCCACAGGGCATTATTCCACCATTGTCAACAAGGACGGAATTTATTACATTCGGAAAAACCCCTCAGGTAAAGATCAAAGCTATTTCCTGTGCGGACTTAATCAGGACATACTTTCAAGGGTGGTTTTCCCGTTAAGTGATCTGACGAAGCCTGAAATCCGTGCACTTGTTGAAGCAGAGGGTATTCCTGTTGCCACTAAAAAGGACAGTCAGGAGGTCTGCTTTATACCTGACAATGACTACGTTTCATTCATTGAGCGGAGTTTTAATCCTCGGGCCATTCCCGGTGACTTTGTTTCCAAGGATGGAGAGAAGCTGGGTACTCACTCGGGGCTTTATAAATATACCATAGGTCAGCGCAAGGGTCTGGGCGCTTTCGGTAAGCCGATGTACGTTTTATCACTTGATCCGCAGAATAACACGGTTACCATAGGGGATAACTGTGATTTGTTTACTGACATTATTAAGATAAAAGATATAAATTTTCTTGCAGGCTCACCTCCCTCGGACAGCTTCGATTGTTTTGTGAAAATCAGGTGTGCCGCACCCCCTGCCGAAGCAAGGCTCACGATTACGGCAGACGGGGGAGAGATAGTCTTTTCAGCTCCTCAACGAGCAGCGGCACCGGGTCAGACAGCCGCAATTTATATTGATGATATTCTTATAGGCGGAGGAACTATATGCAATCATTGAAAAAGCTTTATAAGGTAGGCATAGGTCCGTCAAGCTCACACACAATGGGGCCACAGTATGCCGCTGAGTATGTAAATGAAAATTTCCGCGATGCCGCATTTGTAAAGGTTGTTCTTTACGGCTCGCTTGCTCTTACAGGTGAGGGTCACGGTACCCACACGGCTCTTTCGAACACCTTGAAGGCTAAAAATGAAATTATTTTTGACACCACTGAGACGGATTTGCCTCATCCCAATACCCTTGATTTTATTATATATGATGAAGATAATAACGAAACAGGCAAGGTAAGGGCAATGAGTATCGGCGGCGGTGAAATCCGCATTGAGGGTCAGCCCTCTGTTACAGCTCCCGAGGTTTATCCCCAGAAAAACTTTGAGGAAATCAAGGAATATTGCCTTATGCACCATTTAAGGCTAAGCGACTATGCCGCTAAGTACGAGGGTGAGGAAATTTTCCCTTTCCTTAAGACCATATGGGAGAGAATGAAGCTTACCGTCCGCGAGGGCCTTTCACAGGAGGGTATTCTGCCCGGTGGACTTGAGGTTGAGCGAAAGGCAAAGTTCCTGTATGCTCAGCGTCATATGGACGAAACCCCGGAAACACGTGAGAACAGGCTTGTGTGCGCCTATGCCTTTGCCGCAAGCGAGCAGAATGCAGGCGGTGGTATGATAACAACTGCGCCTACCTGCGGTGCATCGGGTGTGTTACCTGCAGTTCTCTACTATATGCAGGAGAAAAAAGGCTTTACAGATTTTGAAATTGCCAAGGCTCTTGCGGCGGCAGGAATAATCGGTAACGTTGTCAAGCAGAATGCATCCATCAGCGGAGCGGAAGCCGGCTGTCAGGCGGAGGTTGGCACCGCTTGTTGTATGGCAGCGGCAGCACTTGCCGAGCTTCACTTTATGGACCTTGATCAAATTGAGTATGCGGCAGAAAATGCAATGGAGCATTACCTTGGTCTTACCTGCGATCCCGTCTGCGGACTTGTGCAGATTCCCTGCATTGAACGTAATGCGGTTGCGGCAATGAGAGCAATCAACGCACTTTCCCTTGCAAATTTCCTAACCTCTACACGTAAGGTCAAGTTTGATACCGTTGTCAACACAATGTATCAGACAGGTAAAGATTTGATGCACAAATACCGCGAAACAAGTGAGGGTGGACTTGCCCTTCACTATGAAGCGTAGTCTCACTATAGGAGGTAAATAAATGGCTAAAGAGAAAAAAGTAAAGGAAGTCAATGAGCATCCTAATAAAATCGGTTTCAAGGACGTAGCAGGTTATACAACTGCCGAAGCGGCAAATATGTTTAACCTTACCTATATCACAAGCTACCTCAAAATTTTTATGACCGACGTTCTGAAGATTAAGCCAAAGCTTGTGGGTTATATGTTTATTGTCACACGTTTGTGGGACGTTATCAATGACCCTCTCTGGGGTATTGTTGTTGCCAAGCGTAAGCCCGGTAAGGACGGTAAATTCCTGCAGTATCTGAGACTGGTTGCAGTACCTCTCGGTATCTCTACTGTGCTTTGCTTCCTGCCTTATTCGGACCCGAATTCGCTTTTTTACAGTCCCACGCTTGCAAATAATCCCACGCTGTTATTTGCCGTGTGTATTGTAATGTATCTGATTTACTGCACAATGTACACCGCAATGAACATCCCCTTTGGCTCATTGGCATCTGTTATTACCGATGATCCAAAAGGCAGAAATGTGCTTTCCACAGCACGCTCTCTCGGCTCAGGTGTTGGCGGTGCAGTTGTTACACTTATTGCTCCCTTTATCATATACGTTGGTACGGGTGTGATGGATGAGCAGACAGGTAAGGAAATTGAGATTGCTGACGGCAACAGAATGTTTATCTATGCCCTTATTATGGGTGTTATGTCAATTGCATTCTATCTTATCGGCCACAGAAACCTTAAGGAAAGAGTTCCTGCATTTGACGAGGAAAAGGTTGATTTCAAGAAAACCTACCTTGGTCTTTTCAAATCAAGACCCTTCGTAATGATTACCATTTCAGGTGTGCTCATTTCGGGTCAGCTTCAGTTCAATTCATTTAACTCATATCTTTATAAAAACTACTTTACAAACACAGGACTCAGCGTTCTGGGTACAATCTGTACATATCTTCCTATGGCAGTGCTTATCCTCTTTACTCCCAAGTTAGCGGCAAAGTACGGCAAAAAGGAGCTTTGCGGAAGAATGTCAATTATCTCTGCTATTACGTCAGTTTTCCTTGCAGTTACTGCAAATAACCAGGATTTTATTATGTGGATAAACCCCGAACAGGGCATTTACCCCGCTTGGTTATTTATGCTTTGCCTTCTTCTCATCGGTTTCGGCTACACCTTTGTCAGCCTTACCTGTTGGGCGGTTGTTATGGACGTTATCGACTATCAGGAATGGAAAACAGGGGAGCGTAACGAAAGTGCGGTTTACTCAGCTTATACCTTCGGCAGACAGTTAGGTCAGGCTATTGCAGACGCAGGCGGACTCTTCCTTCTCCAGTGGGCAAAGTATGACAGCGAAACTGCAGGTAACGGCTTCATTGCCGCAAATGATACAAGTAACAAGATTATGTTTATCTGCACAATTATTCCTGCAATTGTTTATGTTGGCGTATGGCTTATTTTCAAGTTTGGTTACCCCCTCACGAAAGAAAAGCTTGAACCCATTTACAGCGACCTCCGTGCTAAGCACGAGGCAGAAGAAGCAGCGGCAAATACAAAATAAAATGCAAAATGCAGAACGCAAAGCGCAAAACGTCGGGGAAGCTTTGCTTCCGAACATTATAAAGTTGTCGCTAACATTAAATAAATTGTAGTAAACAAATAATGTGAATCAGAACAAAAAAGTTGCTGTGTGGTCCCCCTCTCTAACCTTAGAGAGGGGGACCACCTTTTTGTTAAGTTGTTGTTTAAGATTGATTTTCAAGCGGGTGGTTATTTTCGTATAAAAATAAGGCTTGTCGGGTGGTGGAGAGTTTCCATTGGATAATAATTTGGATTAAAGGGTATTGTACTTTGCGGAGTGTTATGCTGATGTTTCATGTTTCGTTTACAATAAGCATTCAGGTTATTACCGTTGAATCTCACGATTCAAAATGCTTCGCATTGGAACTCTCCACCGTCCGTCAGACTTGGTTTGTATTATAAAGATTTGGGCTCGTTTGGTAGTTGGTTTATATGATGGAATAAATATAAGACGGTCCCCCTCTCTTAAACCAGAGAGGTAGAACCGCCAACAGTTTTGTTATTTCGTATTCACTTTTTTGTTGCAATCAATTTTTCGTGTTGGTTGCACGCGACAGCTTTATAATAAGCGTCGCAGACCCGACGTTTTGCGTTTTGGGCTTTGCACTTTGCGTTTATAATCACATAACTTAAAAACACCATAATAACTCTTGTTTTAAAACATATATTCTGTTATACTATACTATGTATATTTATGTATTGAAAAACAGAGGTGCTTTTATGAAAAAAAGCTTTTTGAATAGAATAAAAAGACCACTTGCCCTGCTTCTTGCGATGTGTTCGGTTGCTTCGGTGATGATGCTTTCAGGGTGCTCAGCCATAGTGCAGAAGGCGACAGTTACAGTAAATGACGTGCCAATCGGTGAGGATGTTTTTGTGTACTTCCTTGATGCGGCAACTGTTGAGCTTGGAATTACCGCGGAATATGACGAAGTGGAAAAGCTGACAATGGAGCTTGTGAACCGCTATTTCAAGACAAATTCTCTTGCTAAGGCAGAGGGTGTTTCCCTCAACACAGCTGAAAAGGCAACCGTTTCTGAAAAGGTTAATTCCACGTGGGTTATGTACGGTGATTATTATACCGATATCGGACTTACCCGTGAAACACTCACAAAGGTGTTTACAGCCGAGGCCTACCGCAGAGCACTTATGATGAAGTATTACGGCAAGGGTGGCATCCAGGAGATTTCCGAAACCAGACTTTATGCCAACTTCCATATGAACTACACCGTTTTTCAGGCTATAACAGGCTACCTTACAAGCACAGATGGTGCGGGTAACAAAAAGCCTATCGGTAAGGGCGAGGCAGAAACACTTATTCTCAAATTCCAGAATATTCTCAATATGGTGAATTCCGGTGAGCAGACTATGGAGCAGGCTGTTGAGTACCTTGCTTCCACAGGTGTGCAGAGTGCGGTGCAGACGGTTGTGTTACATAAGGATGATACGTCATATCCCGCCGGATTTTTTGAGAAGATACAGAGCCTGCCATCACGTAAGGCAGCCATTATTTCAACAAACGAATACATTTTCCTCGTTATACGTGGCGAAACAAACATGGAGAGCCAGTATTTTGAACAGATGAAGCCCGATATGATTATGGACGTTGCAGATGAAAGCATTGATGGAGTTATCGATGGTGCATACATTGTCAATAACACAATAAATAAGGAAACATCACAGAGCTATTTTGATGCAATCAAATACGAAAAGAGCAGATAATATGAACGACGTTATTAAAAATATAATGACACGACAGACTATCAGGGAGTATACTGCAGAGCAGGTTCCCGAGGAGCTTCTGCAGGTGGTCCTTGATGCGGCAATCAGAGCTCCCAGTGGCAGAAACACACAACCCTGCCACTTAAGAGTGTTAAGGAATAAAGCGCTTCTTGATGAAATGAACACGGATTTTAAAAACCTTGTGGGGTGGGACACACCTGCTTACACAGGCTGGGATATACGTCCCGTTTATCACAATGCCCCTGTTTTTATTTTCATTGTTGCCCCCACCAAGGACGGAATGTCGGGCGGGCTTATGGCGGAGAATATCGCCCTCGCTGCTCACGGTGTTGGTCTTGGTTCTTGTATGATAGGCTCTCTCGGTGCACTTTTTGACGATGAAGAAAATGCCAAAAAGTGGAAGAAGATAATTGATATCCCCGAGGAATGGGAGTTCGTTCTGGGTATGACATTGGGCTATCCCAATGAAAAACCGCCCTTCAAGGAGCGTGAGGACGGACACATTAAGTTTATAGGATAACAGGCGATAGATTTATGAGTTATTTTGCAGGTACATATGATGTTGCCGTAATCGGTGCAGGTCACGCCGGTATTGAGGCGGCTCTGGCAAGTGCAAGGCTTGGCGCATCTACCATAGTTTTTACAGTCAATCTTGACTGGATTGGTAATATGGCGTGTAACCCGTCAATCGGCGGCACGTCAAAGGGTCACCTTGTCCGTGAGATTGATGCCCTGGGTGGCGAAATGGGCAAGGCGGCAGATAAAACACTTATTCAGAGCAGAATATTAAATCTTGGCAAAGGTCCCGCGGTGCATTCGCTCAGAGCACAGATTGACCGTCGGGATTACACACAGTATATGAAGCATTGCCTTGAAAATCAGGATGGTCTTGATTTGAAGCAGGCAGAGATTGTTTCACTGTTCAGAAATGACGACGGCTTGTGGGAATTTTCCACACAGCTTGGTGCAACCTACACCGCAAAATGTGTTGTAATTGCCACCGGTACTTTCCTGAAGGGCAAAATCTTCGTGGGTGACGTTTCCATTGAAAGCGGTCCCGACGGAATGTTTCCATCAAATGACCTTTCACAGGCTTTGCTTGATTTGAAAATTCCTTTGAGACGTTTCAAAACAGGTACACCGCCCCGCGTAAACAGACGTAGTGTGAATTTCACAGGTCTTGAGGAGCAGGTGGGTGATGAGGTAATAACGCCCTTCTCCTTTGAAACACCAGACGGTGTTCTGGAAAATAAGGCAATCTGTCACATTACATATACAAACCTTGAAACAAAGCAGGTTATACTTGATAATCTGCACCGTTCACCGCTTTATTCAAACAAAATCGAGGGTGTGGGTCCTCGTTATTGTCCCAGTATTGAGGATAAAATCGTTCGCTTTTCCGAAAAGGAAAGACATCAGATATTCATCGAGCCTTGCGGACTTGATACTGAGGAGCTATATTTGCAGGGTGTGTCATCCTCGCTCCCCGAGGATGTGCAGTTGCAGATATTAAAGAGCATAAAGGGCCTTGAAAACGTTAAGGTTATGCGCACGGCTTACGCTATTGAGTATGACTGTGTTGACCCCCTGGCACTTAAATCCACACTTGAATTCAATGATTTGGAGGGTCTTTACGGTGCGGGTCAGTTCAACGGCT
>JAZNLJ010000090.1:0-9725 GCA_045579005.1 Acutalibacteraceae bacterium
GGCAAACAGCTTTGCTATCATAACCACGCAATTGAATTTGAGGTTTATGACGGTAAGCGTACCTTCGAGAGACTTCTTGAAGAAGCTCCCGAACTCCATTTTATTCCTGATACATATTGGATGCAGGTTGGCGGTGTTACACCTGCCGATTATATCCGCAAGCTTAAGGGTAGAGCTGAGGTTTGTCACTTTAAGGATATGCGCATTGTCAATAACCAACAGCGATTTGCAGAATGTGGCACAGGTAATATTGATTTTGATGCTTGTTATCAGGCTTGTAAGGATATCGGAGTTGAGTATATTGTTATTGAGCAGGATAATTGCTATGACCTTGATCCATATAAGTCTGTTGAAATCGGTTTTGCAGGCCTCAGGCGTATCGCAGAACGAAATAAATAATTGAGGTGTTTTTATGAGTATCGGTAAAAAAATATTGTTCGTAGCACTCTTTATAATCTGTGCGCTGATTTTACCCGCAGTAATTCTTATCGGATTTGTGGATTCTGTAAACTATTTCTCGGTTTATGTTATTGCATACGGTATAATTCTTTTCGGTATTTTCGGTTATATCATCGTTTCTGTGAGAAGTATGTCTAAGGAACTTCACGATGCTGTCGACGAAATGAAAAAGCAGAATGCAGCTATTGCTTACAAGCTATCATCTGCAAATTTTGAGGTTGAGGATGATGTTGAGCCGGATTCTGTTGATGACACTGCAGAGCCTGAGGCAGAGCTCCCTGCTAAGAAGGTTAACCTTAACCCTGCAGATGATTTCGTTTCTGAGGCTGTTGCCACAAATGCCAACAACGATATCGATGATTTTGAATAAATCATATAAAACTATATAAGTAAAGCCACGACAATCATTTGGTCGTGGCTATTTCTATACCTGAATATTATTTGATATCTTCGTATGCTGGCATGGAATTCTCTGCCCCCATACGGCTTACTGCATAAGCACCTGCACGATTACCGATTTCACAGGCTGTAAGAATATCACCTGTTTTAACGTAATGCAGGGACATTGCAGCCGTGAAGCAATCGCCAGCAGCTGTTGTGTCAACAACCTTTGCGGGGAAAGGGGGGACTATGGTGAGCCTTTCACCGTCCCACACAGAGGAGCCTCTGTCACCCAATTTGAGCACAACGTACTGTGCTTTGCTTCGCTCCTTTATTATCTTTGATGCTTCAAGTATTGTTTCGTTATAATCAGGATAAATTCCTGTCAGAGCCTTTGTTTCACTTTCGTTTGGTGAAATAATGTGTGCACCTTGCATTTTCTCAAGGTCAAAAGCCTTTGCAGGACCACAATCAATAACGGTTGTGATGTTCTTGCTGATAGCGTGGTTTACACATTCTATAACAACGTCTTCACTCGTTTCAAACTGTATAAGCAAAAGGTCAAGGTTATCTGTAAGATGACTGAGTGCTTCATTTACCTCAATTTCTTTATTAGCGCCTTCATAGACCACAATTCTGTTCTTACCGTCTCCGTCAAGGAGTATTATAGCAAGTCCTGTCTGTGTACCGTCTGTGGCAACACCCGACGTATTGATACCTTTGCTCTGTAAATTACTCAGCAACTTGTTTCCGTTAGGATCGTCTGCAACCTTACCAATCATATTAACCTGTGCACCAAGTCTTGCTAGTGCTGTTGCCTGGTTTGCCCCCTTACCACCATTGGCGTAATCATAACTGTTACCCGTCAGGTTTTCACCTGTTTCAGGGACTCTATCCATTGTCAGAATAAGATCCATATTGATGCTGCCCACAACAGCAGCCTTAATGTTACTGTACATAATCTACCTCAATCAAGATGTTTTCTGAAATCCTCTGCGGATACGGTCAGGGGCTTATCTTTCAAATAAAGTGCGCTTGTGCCAAGCACGAAAATATCTGCACCGCAGTTGTATAGCTTTTTGCCGTTTTCTGGACTTATGTTGCCGTCAACCTCAATAAGCATATCACCGTAACCCATATTATTGAGAAAATCTCTTGCTTGTGTGGTTTTGCGCTCTGCACCGAGGAATAATTTTTGCCCTGCAAATCCGGGGCTTACTGTCATTATAAGCGCCATATCCATATATTCAACAAGGTTTTCCATACACTGCACAGGTGTGTGTGGGTTAAGGGCAAGACCTGCCTTTACGCCCTTGTTTTTGATTGCTTCGAGTGTGCGATGGATGTGAATATCAGATTCATAGTGCACACACATAATGTCGTTGCTGTCAAGGTTCATTCTGTCAATAAATCTACACGGCTCATTCACCATCATATGCACGTCAAGGGGAATATTCGTAATGCTTTTTACCGCATTCACAAGGTCAAATCCAAGTGTAATGTTGGGTACAAAAGCACCGTCCATAATGTCAAGGTGTATGTAATCAATATCAGCCTTTTCAAGGTCCCTGACTGCTGATTTTATATCTGTAATGTCTGCACACATAAGAGAAGCGGAAAGTAATTTTGCCATATTTTTACCTCTGATTTGGTTCATTTTAAACAAGTGTATCATAACTGCCTTTTTGTGTCAATTAGCGTGTAACAATATGTTGTATCTGAAATTTCATTTGTTCAATAACCCCAAAAAAGAAGAAATCTTTTTGGTTGAGTATTAGATTGAATTGCTTAAAACAATGTGATATATTACTATATTGTAAGTAATATATGTTACTATATTAAAGGTGGGTTGTTTGTGCGGTGTTTTGGTTGTATGGAGCATTTTGATGCTCAATATGAAGTTTGTCCGTTTTGCGGAAGAATAATTGCTTCTGATGCGGAGGAGAGCGTACATATTCAACCCGGTACAATTTTGCATGGCAGATATATTGTGGGGTATGCAATTGGTTACGGCGGATTTGGTGTTACGTATCTTGCGTGGGATCAACACCTTGAGCAAAAGGTTGCTATAAAAGAGTATTTACCCACAGAGTTTTCTACGAGGATGCCGGGCAGGAGCCAGGTTTCTGTTTTCAATGGTATCAAGCGTGATCAGTTTTATAGCGGGTTAAAGAATTTTGTTGATGAGGCAAAGATGCTTGCAAAATTTCAGAACGAAGAGGGTATTGTTAAGGTTTTTGATTGTATTGAGGAAAACGGTACCGCGTACCTGATAATGGAGTATCTTGAAGGTGAAACGCTTGCAAGCTTTTTAGGCAAAAATCATATAGTTGCCGAAGAGGCTGCTTTGCAGATGTTGACACCTGTTATAAATTCTTTGAACGTAGTTCATAATGCAGGAATTATACACAGAGATATCGCTCCTGATAACATTTTCCTTACCACCGATGGAAAGGTTAAGCTTATTGATTTCGGTGCTTCTCGTTATGCTACAACGTCGCATAGTAAAAGTCTTACTGTAATTATCAAACAAGGTTATTCACCTGAGGAACAGTACAGAAGCAACGGCGACCAAGGCCCGCACACAGATGTTTATTCAGTTGCTGCAACAATTTACAGAATGATTACGGGTATAGTTCCGCCCGATGCAATGGAAAGACGTGGTAATTTTGAGAAAAACAGCAAGGATATTCTTGTTGCACCACATAAAATAAATAAAAATGTTTCTCCGGTTATGGAGGTTGCGCTTCTGAATGCTTTAAATGTCCGTGTTCAGGATCGTACTCCGGATATGATTTTGTTTTTACAGGAGTTGAATTCAAAAACTCCTGTAAAACGAAGACAAGGTAATATAAAGAAAATTGATTTGTATCATTGGCCGTTATGGTTGAAGATATTGATACCTGTTATTCTCTCTTTACTTGTTGGTATTAGTGCATTGCTCATTTCAGGTGTTATTGATTTTTCAAGGTTTACAGAGGAAATTATATTGCCTGACGGTGTTGTTATAGTGCCTGATGTTGAAGGTATGCAAATTGATGAAGCTATCAGTACCGTTAAAGAAAAACAATTACATCCTACCACAGGCGGTAATGTTCAGTCAGAGTATGTTGAAGCGGGTAAAATTATTTTACAAGATCCGATTGGTGATTCATATCTTGAAATAAATGGCACGGTAGTACTGACTGTAAGTAGCGGTAAAGGTGTCGAGATTGCAAAGGATGGTATTTCTACTGTTCCGTATGTTATATGGGATACCAAGGATGATGCTATTGCAAAGCTACTTAAAGCCGGTCTGGGACAACCTAAGATTGTTGAAGAATTTAATGATAACGTTGCAATTGGTGCCGTAATAAAGACAGATATTTCTGCCGGTGAAAAAGTTAAAGAGGGGACTGTAATTACCCTTACCATTTCTAAAGGACCGAAATCCTTTGCAATGCCTGACGTGGTTGGTCAGGATGGTTTGATCGCCCGAAATAGTCTTGAAGCAAAAGGGCTGAAGGTTACCGTAACCTACGTTAACGATAAAAGAATTCCTGACGGTAATGTGGTTTCCCAGAGCGTTGGTAAGGGTAGTCAGGTCAAGCGCGGCGATAGTGTTGAACTTGAAATTTCCTCAGGAAAACCCTTAATATCAGTTGCTGACGTTGTAAATTGCAGTAAGTCACAGGCGAAGTCAGAGTTGGAAGCACAGGGCTTTAATGTTGAAATACTTACTGAATATAATTCCGATGTACCTGAGGGATATGTTATAAGACAAATTCCGGGAAGCGGTTCATCTCAGTTGGCAGATACTACTATTGTGCTTTATGTAAGTAAGGGTACAGAAAAAGTTAGGGTACCTGATGTTGTCGGTGATGACATAAACGATGCAGCTTATAAGCTCGAATCTAAAGGGCTTTATGTAAATATTAACTACGAGAAAAATGATAACTATAGCGAAAACCAGGTAATCAGCCAAAGTGTAGGTGGTGGAGACAGCGTAGCAATAGGAACAACTGTTACTCTCGTTGTTTCATCAGGAAGAGCAACTGTATCAGTAGCCGATGTTGTTGGCTACACCAAGGAAAATGCTGTCAGTACACTTTCGGAGCAAGGGTTTAGCTATGAACTATATGAAAGATATGACAACAATATCCGGGCAGGCTCGGTTATCAGTCAATCTCCGGAGGCAGGCTCATCACAGTTGCCCGGAACTACTATAACTTTGTATATCAGCAAAGGAAAGCAGCCTGTTGTTGTATCGTTAGATGCAAATGGTGGTTCTGTTTCAACAAGCAGTATTACCGTGTATGTTACAGAATCATACGGTCAGCTTCCTACACCATCACGTAACGGATATACTTTTATTGGTTGGGTAACATCTGACGGTGCTTCAGTAACATCCGACACAATAATCAGTAATGCCGGCGACCATTCATTGTATGCTAAATGGGAAGTATCTGTTTACACACTTTATTACGATACCAATGGTTCTTCCGATTCATTTGCACCCAAATCACTTGGTTACGGTGCAAAATATGGTTCGTTGCCTACCCCGACAAGAAGCTATTATACATTCAATGGGTGGTATACTTCAGCCTATGGTGGTACAAAGGTAACATCGTCTACATGCATAGGTGCCTCTGATGTTACTATTTATGCTCAGTGGATTGAAAAAGCTCCCTCCGATTGGGTAAGAGAGAGCAGTGTACCATATGGTGCAGAGATTACTGATGTTAAATACACCTATACGCAGACCTTATATAAAACTTCGTCAAGCTCAAGTATGTCCGGCTGGACTCTTTATGATACCAAAAAGGAAACTTATGCATCCGGTGGGTGGAGTGATTATACAGTTAACGCCATTTCAGCCAATGAAAGTCGCCAGGTTCGTACTGCACCTATGTACCGCTATTACTATTTCAAATGTAGAGCGTGTGGTTACAGACAACCTTATCAAAGATGTGAAAAATGCGGTGCTACAGGTGATTGGCACGAGTTTTGGACAACTACAAAATATACCAATGTAAACTATACATCATATGGCTCAATAAAGTACGTAACGTGGAGCGTTGATGATGGTGACAGGTATTATTTTGAATCAGATGCATTACATATGACACAACCCGGCAGTAAAACATCTAATGGTAGTCTTGTCGTAGTTCAGGGATACAGCTGGAGACCGATTTCAACAAAGTACACCTATTATTATAGAAAAACATCGAATCTCGAGTCATCAAGTTATCCCTCCGGTTCTGATATATCTAATATTGTCAAATGGGTAAAATATCGAGAACCTTGATTACCGCTTAATAATCCTGAAATTATGATATGAAAGGGGAATTGCACAATGCCTGAGCAGACCACGGTTACCAAGCCTGTACGACGATACGTCGGAAGGAAAGAAACTGTTGCCTACGTTCTCAATGACGTTGCCGCAAGCCTTAATATTGACGATTACAAGGAACGTTATATTTATGACGTTGTAAACATTGATTTTAACCTCCTTGCGCTTCAGAATGTTGTTTCGACAGCGTGGGACTCGGTTAACGATACTTTTATCGGTGTTCTTGTCGACAAAACGCGTTCTCGTTGGGGAAAATTCAGACCCTACGTAATCCTGGGCGAAATTCCGCTTACCATTCTTGGTATGTGGTATTGGCTTATTCCGTTTCTTTTTCCCGGCACTCCCGGCGACTATCTTCCCAAGTATATTTTCTATTTTGCAATGAGTATTATCACCGAGACAGCAACTACTTTTACTGCTGTTGCCAAGACAGGCTATCTGTCTACCATAACTCCTGAGCCACTTGAAAGATCGCGGCTAATAGCTACGGCAAACGTCGCATCTCACCTTGTGGAAGATTTGCCGAAACAGATTTTCGGTATCATTTACGACCTAGTTGCAAATAAGAAGATTGTTATACGTTTGCCGAGATTGTTTGCAGGTTTTGGTATTGCCTGTGCAGGAATTTCTGCGTTCTTTGCACTCTATTTCGTAATGAACTCCCGTGAGCGAGTTTCACAGTCAATAAAGCAGCCATCTGTAAAGCATTGCTTCAAAGCTGTTATAAGTAACAGGCCTATGCTTATTTATCTGCTGTCCTCGTTCTTGTCGGGTTTCAGTATCAGTAAGAGCAGAACGAATTTCTATATTGACGTTCTCGGTTCTGTAACGTGGAAAACCATTGTAGGCATTCCTGCATTTCCAGTAAAATTTATCAGCTATAGCTTTGTTGAACCTTTGCGTAAACGCTTCTCGACAAAGGCTTTGTGGATATTTGAGGATGCATGGACGGATATGCTATGGCTTACTGTTTTCGGTATCGGCTCAATTAATAATAACTTCCAGAAGAAGGCGGTAATTCTGCCAACAATGGCTATAGAGGAAATTCTCGAAATGTGTGTTTACGGACTCCGTAGGGTTATCCCTGCTGAGATTAAGAATGAAGCACTTGACTACAGCGAATGGAAGCACGGCTACCGCTCTGAGGCTATGACAGGTGTTTCTATGGACCTTATCGGTAAATTTCAGAATGCTATTATGAGTGGTGTGAACAATGTTGTAATGGGCAAAATCGGATACATTCAGGGCAAGGAAATCGGCACACAGACCGATAAAACCAAATGGTGGATTTTTGCTTTAGGAACAGGCATCCCGATTATTTCATCAAGCCTCGGAATTATACCCAAATTCTTTTATCCTTTGTCTGCAGAGCGTAAGGCAAAAATGTATGAGGAGCTTACTGAGCGCCGTATTGCAATGGCACAGTTTATGAAAAATGCATCTAAGGAAGAAATTGAGCAAAAAGGTAAGGAGCAGCTACAAGGCAAATTTGAGTAAACATAATAACAGGTCTGTATCATCATAGATACAGACCTGTTATTACTATTGACTATAGCTTTTTATAAGGCTCAAAGAATGTTTTTGTAACTTTCTGATATTCATTTATCCAGCATCCATTTTTGTTGCATTATTAGTGCTGGTACATAGTCGCTTTCTCTTGTATAAAATGCTGTAATTAAACTGCCGTCGGCAAGCACGATTGTTGACGGGTAGCCTAAATCATCGGTGTCATATCCGTTGTGAATAATGCTTTCGTCACTCCATGTTTTTCCGCCGTCTTCGCTGAAAATTGCCCATATTCCGTATGGTTTTTTTCTGTGGGAAAAGGTGGAAATCAAAGTGCCGGATGAGTGCATAAACAGGTGACCGGGGGCACCGCTGTCATCACGTACGATTTGAACAGGCTTACTCCATGTAACACCGTTATCATCTGAGACTGTTTGGTAAAGTGTGAATATAGTCTCTTCTGCGTTTTCTACGCGCAGATGACATATTATTTTACCGTCAGGGAGCTGAATAGCGTGGGGCTCGTAGAAGTAAAGCTCCTTAAAATCCTCGTATTTATAAATACCCATCTCACCGCGAAAGGTCATTTCACCTGTTTCGGTATCGATTACGTGTGCTTCTATATGGTTATGTATGCCAAGCCGTCTGCCAACCCACAAAACCGTACCGTCATTTAACACGGTAGGTCCGTGAGGTGATGAAACAGGTGATTTATATATCTTCCCAAAGGTTTCACCGTAATCTTTGCTAATTCTGAAACTTATGCCGAGAGCTTCTGCCTCGTCCTCTGCAGAAACAGAGTTTATGTAGTCAAAGCACTCTTGTGTTTGAGGCATGTTTTCCCTTTGAAAATCAAGTGTGTTGTTAAACGAGGTTGCAATAAGACCGCTTTCACCGAAAACAGTAAGTCCCACATCTCTGTCATCAAGCACAGTGTCAAAAACGGGCACCGGATTTCCGTAGGTCTCTCCGTTATCATCGCTGAAAGCGAGAACACCCTTTCCGAAAGGGCAGATATGCTCAACTCTGTAACCTGATGCACCGACACAAATTCTGCCGTTCTGGAGTTTTGCGATTGTGGGCCATGCAAAGTAAGCGTGGTGGCTCGCGGTGTTTGTCATAACAACCTTTGGGGGACCAATTAATTTGATATCCAAGAGAAAATCACCTCTGTATAATTATAGAATTATTTTATATGTGTTCATCGCTTGTGTCAATCTTGTTTTTAAATTATCGAGTTATAAAAAATATTTCAGAATAATTACACCGTAGAGTTGTGCGAATGCACCAAAATACTTGAAAAAACAAATAAATAATGTTAGAATTAACTAAAAAGTTTGCATTGGAGATGATGTGATGTTCAAAAAGAAAACCGCTTCGGTTACCGAGATACCTCAGGGTGCACTTAATCACAACGACGGTAAGCATATAACAAAATTTGAATATGTTTGTCTTATGCTTGCTCGTATAGGTGGTATGTTCGGTACTACTCTTACAGGTACTCTTGCTGCTGCGTTCCTGCACGAGCTCTATTATGGTCCTGTTGGTGTAAATGCTGATGATATTGCTGAGATTCTTGCTGTGCAGACAACTCTTACCACTATTTGCGGTGTTGCATTTGGTTTTGTTGCAGGCATGATTGTGCAAAAGTGGAAATCACGTTGGGGTCGTTATCGTCAATGGTACATTATTTGCCTTTTGCCGATATTTATGCTCACAGTTTTCTATTTCTATGTTCCTGAGGGCTGGACAGTTGAACAGATGACCGTTTTCCGTTACGGAATAGCTTGTTGTCAGACTGTATTTAATGCTTTCAATAACCTCGGTCAGAACGTTGCACAGGTTATCTCGCCCAACCATAAGGAAAAGAAGACTGTTGCAACAATATGGCAGTTGTCTTATTACATAGGCTACGGCGGAGCATATATTGCAACCTTCGTTTATGGTCTTTTCAGCGACGATAAAAATGCGATGTATATGACACTCGGTATTGTTGCTGCCACAGTAACACTCTTTGGTAACCTTATGTGCGGTCTTTTCTGTAAAG
>JAZNLJ010000091.1:0-21192 GCA_045579005.1 Acutalibacteraceae bacterium
CCAAGCAGATTCAATGGATAAAGAGTGACAACACAAAAACCAAGCTTATCGGCTCAGTTGCTCAGGACTCTTACAGCATCGGCTACAATGCGGTTGAGCAATGTGTCTTTGCCATTGAGAGCAAGGACGTGAAGTCGAAGGTTGATATTGCAGGCCAATGGTACGACAGTAGCAATATCGACAAAATGATTCAGGAAAATATCGTTTATGAGGGATAAGTAAAAGTAAGAGGTCAGACCACCATGGTCTGACCTCGTTCTTTCGCTATTTTTACTTTTTACAACCGCAACCACAGTCACCGTCGGGAGTGAAAGTGGTGCAGCAATCGTCGTTTTTGAGATTGGGCGGGAAGAATTCGTCAACAGGGAAGCTGATTCGCTTGAATGCGTCGCAGGGGTCCTCGGTGTTACAGCTACATTCCTTAGTGGGTATGCAGAAGTCATAAGCTGGGATAAGCATCTGAACATCACGCTCAAGCTGAATGATAGTGAATATTCCCAGAGTAATTTTAACTGCCTTTTCGCATTGGCAGCCGAAGCGACCGTCGAAGCAGTTGCAGATGTAAGTGGGGAGTGAGTCACAGCAATCGCCCATTGTATTACAGCAATCACACACACGGCAAATCTCTGCACCGAGCACAACAGGCTCCACACATTGTACCTTTGCCCTGGGGTTGGTGTTGCTTACAGGCATATTTTCGTCGCAATCATTGTAATTTGTGCGCGATGTAAATATTTTTACATTGCCGTCGCTGCCGTAGAGAATACATTTTTTACCGAAGGTTACAAGTCCCTCAAGTGTCTGTGGCGGTGCACTGGGACAAGTGAGCGCATCAAGGGTTACCTTGATGAAAAAAGTAAGATCAACGGAGTAACACCCCTTGTTAAAGGGCACCTTTTCAACCTCTACGAGACAGTTAAGTATCTGTGCCGAGCGGGGACGTACCATCGTGGCACATTCGAGAACCTGCTGGCCACAATCTGTAAGATAAAGGCGCAGGTCGGTAATGCAATCTTTGTCGGCACAGGAGTCGTAAACTCTGTTTGTGTCAACACAGATAGCCTCTTTCACACGGTGAAGGTCATTGCCTGAAAGCTTTTCAGTCATAATTTTTCCTCCTGATATAAAATTGAAGCTATGCAATCAAAACTTCAATATATATTATGAGGCTTTGTGAAAAGCGTTACGTTTTTTATAATTCGTTGCCTAAATCGAATGGGGGTATATATTCTTCCTTTGCTGAGGAAAGTTCCTGCATAAAGCCGTCTTCGATGCCCGACTCGAATAAATATTCCTCTATTTCATCATATTCATCCTGCGTGAGTCTGCGATTGAGTAAAGGTTCATTACAGCCCTCAATGGGCGTGAACTGACTCATAAGGCTGAACATAACCTGACCGCCGGTAAAAGTGTTTTTAACCCAATCAATGACAGCCTTTGTGTTCTCGATGTGGTTAGGTAAAATCAGGTGACGGATTATAACGCCGCTTTGCATAATTCCGTCGTTGTCGAGGACATAATCGCCAACCTGTCGGTACATTTCAAGTATGGCGTTTTTGGCAGTTTCAAAGTAGCGGGTTGCATTTGAAAACTTAAGTGCAAGGCTGTCGTCTGCATATTTCATATCAGGTAAATATATATTTATTTTGCCCTCTAGTGCTTTTAATGTGTCAAGGTTCTCGTATCCGCCGCAGTTATACACAACAGGTACGGAAAGTGGTTCCGACAGGCTCGCTGCAACCGCATGTGCAAAGTGGGTGGGTGTTACAAGGTTTATGTTGTGTGCACCTTTGGAAATCAGCTCCTTGTATATCTCTCTGAGTTCTTCGACGGTGATTTCCTTGCCGAATTTTCCACGGCTTATCTTCACATTTTGACAGTAAACACATTGAAGATTACACCCTGTGAAAAACACTGTTCCGCTACCTCTGTCACCGCTTATGGGCGGCTCCTCCCAAAAGTGCAGTTCAGCCCTTGCTATAACAGGGTTTTCACCCATATTGCAAAAGCCCTTACCGTTATCGGCAAGAGCTTTCCTTTGTGTATTACATTTTCGTGGACAAAGATTGCAAGTGAACATGATTTATGCTGCCTTAAGGTACTTGAAGGGCAACCATCCCATATTGTTATCGTATTTTACAAGTCCGTATTCGCCCTCGTCACCCTTGCACACAGCAAGGATATCCACGGTTGTGCCCTTGGGAATCTCGCCGTTGCGGTCGCCGTCTGTAATCTGTGTGCGGATACCCAATGGGTCATCCTGGGTGTTGATTGTATATTTGCCGGGCTTGTTGGTTGTGACTGTGTCTGTTGCTGAAACAAGGTCTGCAAGTGTAAGTGAAATCCAGCCGTTCTGACCGTTGTAGAGAATGTAGCCCCATTCCTCGTAAACTGCGAGAACCTCAACAGTTTCGCCCTTGGGAACCTCGCCAACGCGACCCTCGTTGGGGTATTCGCGCATAGATAAGGGATCCTCCTGTGTGGCGATTTTATATTTACCTATCTTATAGGTGCTGTTTGCCTGTGCTTGTGTAACAGGTGCGGCAGTTGTGCTCGCAGGAGGTGTTACAGCTCCTCCTTGAAGTTCTTTGTCACTTGATGCAACTGTCTGCGAAGGGGCGAGAGACCCTGCCTTTTCCTCTTTTTTATGCTCAACGATTGATGCAACCGACACAAGAAGTATTGCAAAAACAATAAGACAAGCGGAAATTGCAAGTATGAGATTGTTTTTGTTTATTTTATTCATAACAAACTCTCCTTCGTGGATTATATCACAAATAATTATACCAATACGACCTTAAAAAATCAACATAAAATATGAATAAACAAATTTGCCAATATGATATATTTTATTAATATAAAAATTACATTATAATGGTTGATATTTCATATAGTTGTATGGTATAATACCTTGAAAATCAAGTAGTGTTTTTTGTGGTGGTGAGTGTGTGGTAATATTCGGAATTGACCCGGGTTACGCAATCGTGGGTTGCGGTGTAGTAAAATACGAATGCAATAATTTTACTCTTATTGGCTACGGCGCTGTTACTACTGATAAGGATACACCCTTCAATGAACGTCTTAAGCAGATTTACGACGGTATAACAGAATTACTGCACAAGTTTAAACCTGATGCAGTCAGTATTGAGCGCCTTTACTTCAACACCAACCAAAAAACCGCCATTGATGTTGCTCAGGCAAGGGGTGTTATAGTCCTTGCGGTGGAGAATGCGGGTATTCCGATTTTTGAGTACACACCCTTGCAGGTGAAGCAGAGTATCGTGGGCTATGGCAGAGCGGAGAAAACACAGGTGCAGGAAATGACAAGGATGTTTCTGCACCTTGATAAAATACCTAAACCTGATGATGCGGCAGATGCTCTTGCACTCGCAATCTGCCACGGTCATTCAAGCGGTTCACTTATTCTTGGTCTCAATAAATAGGAGAGTAAATTATGTTCTATAGTCTTACAGGTAAAATTATACATAAATCAGACCAATGCGTTGCGATTTCCTGCGGTGGCGTAGGGTTCAAGTGCTTTACAACCCGCACAACTCTGTCGAGAATTTCAGGTGTCAGTGGTGAGATAACACTTTTCACACACCTCAACGTCCGTGAGGATGCCCTTGATTTATTCGGCTTTATCACAGAGGAGGAGTTGGAGGCATTCAAGCTCCTTATCAGTGTTTCAGGCGTAGGTCCCAAGGCAGCTCTTGCTATCCTTTCGGAGCTTTCTCCCGATGCCTTTGCCGTTGCAGTTGCATCAGGTGATGCCAAGGCAATTACTGCCGCCAACGGTGTGGGCCCCAAACTTGCACAGAGAGTCATTATGGAACTTAAGGACAAAATTGCAGGTGTATCCTTCATCTCCGAGGAAAGCAGTGCTGTGTCAGGTGCGGTTAATGCGGTCAACAATATATCAAATACCGCAGAGGCAATTGCCGCCCTTACTTCACTTGGTTATTCACAGACCGAGGCTTCCGTTGCCGTCAGCAAGCTTTCACCCGATATGAGTGTTGAGGATTTAATTAAGCACGCACTCAAAGGTATGACACTTCGTTTCTGATTCATAAGGAGATAGTATATGAACGATTTTTTCATTGCAGATGAAGAAAGGGTAATTGCTCCCGAATTCATTACAGATGATAACGAGATAGAAACTTCTTTAAGGCCACACGCTCTCGATGAGTACGTGGGACAGGAGAAGGTTAAGGAAAATCTCAAGATATATATCGAAGCTGCCAAGAAAAGGCACGAGTCACTTGACCACGTCCTTCTTTACGGACCGCCTGGTCTCGGTAAAACAACTCTGGCAGGTATCGTTGCCAACGAGATGGGAGTACAGATAAGAGTTACTTCAGGTCCTGCAATCGAAAAGCCGGGTGACTTGGCCGCACTTTTGACAAGCCTTAATGACGGTGATATTCTTTTTATCGACGAAATTCATCGCCTTTCAAGGAGCATTGAGGAGGTTCTTTACCCCGCAATGGAGGATTTTGCTCTTGATATCATCATAGGTAAGGGACCCTCGGCACGTTCAATCCGTCTTGATTTAAAACGCTTCACACTTATAGGTGCCACCACACGTGCGGGTCAGCTTTCAGCACCCCTTCGTGACAGATTTGGTGTTATTCTCAGGCTTGAACTTTACTCACCCGAGGAGCTTGCACGAATAGTCAAGCGCAGTGCGGGTATTTTAAATATTGAGGCAGAGGATGACGGTGCACTTGAAATTGCATCACGTTCACGCGGTACACCACGTATTGCCAACAGACTCCTTAAGCGTGCACGCGATTATGCACAAGTTATGGCAGAAGGTGTTATTACCGAAGATGCGGCACGAAAAGCTCTTGAACGCATGGAGATTGACGAATTGGGTCTCGACCTTGTTGACCGCAATCTGATGAGGGCAATGATCGAGAATTACAATGGCGGTCCTGTTGGACTTGACACAATTGCCGCCCTTATAGGCGAGGAATCAGTCACGATTGAGGATGTTTACGAGCCTTATCTTATGCAGTTGGGCTTCCTTATGAGGACACCGCGAGGTAGAAAGGTTACCCCCGCGGGATACAGACACCTTGGCTTCAATCCCAATGAGGAGGATTCTCTGCAGGGTAGCTTTGATTCTTATTGATTATTATTTTTTCCAAAATTTTTTGATGGGAGATTTTTTATGGGCAGACTTTTTGGTACAGACGGTGCAAGGGGAGTGGCAAACTCCGAATTGACCTGTGAGCTTGCAATGCAAATAGGCAGAGCTGCAGCAATGGTTCTCACAAAGCATTCCAGCAAACGTCCACGTGTTCTTATCGGTATGGACACACGTGCATCCTCACAGATGCTTGAGTCTGCAATTTCAGCGGGTCTTTGTTCTGTTGGTGCAGACGTTATGCTCCTTGGTGAAATTCCAACACCTGCGGTTGCTTACCTCGTTAAGAAGTACGAATACGATGCGGCTGTTATGATTTCTGCATCACATAACCCTTGCGAATATAACGGAATCAAGATTTTTCAGGGTAACGGCTACAAATTACCAGATGCTCTTGAGGAGGAAATTGAGAGCATTATTCTTGATAAAACACAGGTTCCGCCTATTATGGTCGGTGGTGATGTGGGTAGAATAACACGTTCTAAAACATCAGTTATTGACTATGTTAATTACCTTTACGGTATTGCTGAGGATGATCTTGCAGATTTCGGAGAAAAGTCTTTTAATGGTCTTCGCATAGCTGTTGATTGCTCAAATGGTTCCTCATCAGTTACCGCACCAGAATTGTTTATGCGCCTTTGTGATGATTGCTTCTTTATTGCATCTCACCCCAATGGCACAAATATCAATGCAAACTGCGGTTCAACACACCTCGAAGTTTTACAGGATTTCGTTGTCCGTAATAAGTGTGATGTGGGCCTTGCATTTGACGGTGATGCAGACCGATTCCTTGCAGTTGATGAAAAGGGCAACGTGGTTGACGGTGACAGACTAATTGCCGTATTTGCAAAACACCTTAAAAATAAAAATAAGCTCAGAAACAATGCAGCGGTTGTTACCGTTATGAGTAATATGGGCTTTTTCAAATTCTGTGACGATAACGGTATTCATTGCGAAAAAACCAAGGTCGGTGACAGATACGTTCTTGAAAATATGCTTGAGAACGATTATATCGTTGGTGGTGAGCAATCGGGACACATTATTTTCCTTGAGCATGCCACAACGGGTGACGGTGAATTGTCTGCCCTCAAGCTCCTTAGTGTTATGAAGGAAACAGGATGTTCTCTTTCTGAGCTTGCTAATGAAATGCAGGTATTCCCGCAGGTGCTTGTGAACGTCAGAGTATCTGATTTCGGTAAAGCCCGTTTCCCACGAGATAAAGAGATTAAAAATGCTATTGAATCTGCAGAGCGTGAACTTGGCGGTGAGGGTCGTGTTCTTGTGCGTGTATCAGGCACAGAACCCCTTGTACGAGTTATGCTTGAGGGTAAGGATGAGGAGAAGATAACCATCCTTGCGCAAGAAATTGCAGAGGTTGTTAAAGAGAGGTTACTTTAATGCGTGTTTCCGATGGTTGGCAGGACTACGAACTCATTGATTGCTCCGATGGTGAGAGGCTTGAACGATGGGGCGATATATTCCTTATAAGACCTGACCCTCAGGCTCTTTGGAATACACGTCGCACAAACCCTATGTGGCACAAGGCTCATGCCCGCTATGTGCGTAGCAATCAGGGGGGCGGTTCCTGGCAGTTTTATAAAAAAATCCCCGAGGTCTGGCAGATTGGTTATAAGGATTTGAAATTTAATCTCAAACCAATGGGTTTCAAGCATACAGGTGTTTTCACAGAGCAAGCCTGTAACTGGGACCTGGTCGGTGACATTATCGAGAAAAGCGGCAGAGATGACGTAAGGGTGCTTAACCTTTTCGCCTATACAGGCGCTGCAACGATAAGCGCCCTCAAAAAGGGGGCATCCGTGTGTCACGTTGATGCTTCAAAGGGTATGGTTCAATGGGCAAAGGAAAACGCAACTTCCACAGGTGTTGCAGACAAGAGTGTCCGTTGGATTGTGGACGATTGTATGAAGTTCGTTGCACGTGAAATCAGACGTGGCAACAAATACGACATCATTATTATGGATCCGCCTTCTTATGGCAGAGGTCCGGGCGGTGAGGTGTGGAAGCTTGAAAATGAGATTTACGGCTTCGTTGACCAATGCAAGGAGCTTCTTACCGATAATTCACTTGCTGTGCTTATCAATTCATACACCGCAGGCGTTTCTCCGGCGGTTATGAGCTACATACTCAATACTACAGTTTCAAGGAAATTCGGTGGTAAAGCCTATGCCGATGAAATCGGTCTCCCTGTAACACAGTCAGGTCTTGTGTTGCCTTGTGGCTCAACTGCCGTGTGGACGAAGTAATATGAATAAAATTATCGAATTCAAAGACGTCTGCTTTAGGTATGACGACGAAAGTGCAGAGGTTATAAATAACCTCAACCTTGTTTTTTATGAGGGTCAGTTCACCTGTGTGCTGGGTCACAACGGTTCCGGTAAGTCAACTATGGCTAAGCTCATAAATGCTCTTAATATTCCAAACTCGGGTCGGGTTCTGACCTTCGGGTATGATACTGCCGATGAGGATAATGAGGTGAACATCCGTCGCAACGTGGGTATGGTTTTTCAGAACCCTGACAACCAGATTGTGGCAACAATTGTTGAGGACGACGTTGCCTTTGGTCCTGAAAACCTCGGTATTCCCCGTGAGGAAATTCGCAGAAGGGTAGACGAGGCACTTAATATTGTGGATATGTATGAGTACCGCAGGCATGAGCCTCACAGGTTATCAGGCGGTCAGAAGCAGCGCGTAGCCATAGCAGGTATAATTGCTATGAGGACGAATTGCATCGTTCTCGATGAGCCTACAGCAATGCTTGACCCAAAGGGCAGACGCGAGGTTATGAACGCTCTTTATAAATTAAAAAATGATTTAGGTATATCCGTAATCCTGGTTACTCACTTTATGGACGAGGCGGTAAACGCTGACAGAGTTATTGTTATGAATGACGGTCAGGTTGCCCTTGATGGTACTCCTTCAGAGGTTTTCAGACAGACGGAATTACTCAGAACAATGGGGCTTACAGTACCCAAAGCATTGGAACTTGCCGATGAGCTGAGGAAAAACGGTGTTAATATCACAGGAACACCCCTTACTACAGAGCAGTTCTTAGAGGAATACAAAAAACTATTTTGAGAGGTAGTAAAATGTCCGTTCTTTCAGTGAAAAACTTAATATACGGCTATTCAAAAGGTACTCCCTTTGAGAAGGGTGCCCTTAAGGATGTTACTCTCAGTTTTAATGAGGGTGATATTGTTGCCGTTATCGGTCACACAGGCTCGGGCAAGAGTACACTTCTACAGCACCTTAACGGACTTATTAAGCCCGACTCAGGCGACGTTCTTTTTGAGGATGTGAGCATCTATTCAACTAAAGAAACCTTACGTCAATGCCGTTTTAATGTGGGTCTTTGCTTCCAGTATCCTGAGCAACAGCTTTTTGAATCAACTGTTTACGGTGATATTGCTTTCGGTCCCGCCAATATGAAACTTTCTAAGGATGAAATTGACAAACGTGTTCGCGAGTCCCTTGCGTTTGTTGGTCTTACCGAGGATTACCTTGAAAAATCTCCATTTGATTTATCAGGCGGTGAAAAAAGACGTGTTGCAATTGCGGGTGTTATCTCTATGCGTCCAAAGGTGCTGATTCTTGATGAGCCCACAGCGGGTCTTGACCCTCTCGGCAAAAAGAATTTACTTAAATTAATAAAGGATTATAACGAATCAACAGGCAGTACCGTTATATTCGTTTCGCATAATATGGACGACGTTGCCGCCATTGCTGATAGAGTAATCGTAATGAGTGAGGGCAGGATTGCAATGGAGGGTACTGTTGATGAAGTTTATTCACGTGGTGAAAGACTCTCGGAGTTGGGTCTCGATATCCCTGAAATTACCTCTGTGTACCTTGCGCTCAAGGAAGCGGGCTACGTAACCGGTGATACCGCCTATACGGTTGAGGGCGCAGTTGACTCCATACTGAAAACACTCAGGGAAGGGGGCAGCTTAAAATGATTTCTGATATTACCATTGGCCAGTATTTTCCGGGTAATTCAATTGTCCATAAACTTGATGCACGAACTAAAATTATATTCACAATGTTTTTCCTTGTGTTTGTTTTTGTGTGCAAAAACTTCTGGTCGCTGGGGCTTCTTTCGGGCTTTGCTGTTGTAACATACTTGCTTTCCCGTATTTCCCTGAAGGTTATTTTTAAAAGCCTTAAGCCATTGCTACCCATTATCCTTCTTACGACGGTTCTGCAATTGTATTATGTAAAAGAGGGTAACGTATTATTTCAAAAGGGATTTATTACAATTACTGACCGGGGCATATATATGGCAATCTTTATTGCAGTCAGAATATTAAGCTTGTTGTTCATCAGTTCTCTGCTGACTTATACAACAGCACCTACCGACCTGACAGATGCCATCGAAAAACTTTTATCCCCACTTAAGGTTTTTAAAATTGAGGTTCATACCTTTGCGATGATGATGACAATTGCGCTCAGATTTATTCCGACTCTTGTTGATGAAATCGGGCGAATAATGTCTGCGCAGAAGGCCAGGGGGGCCGACTTTGAAAGCGGTAATCTTGTGAAGAGGATTAAATCCTTGTTTCCTATATTCATCCCGTTATTTATCTCTGCATTCAAGCGTGCTATTGAGCTTGCTGATGCTATGTCCTGCCGATGCTACACAGGCGGTGAAGGCAGAACAAGGCTCCGTCAGATGAAATTTACCTGGCGCGATCTTGTGTGCAGTATGGTTACATTGTTGGTTTGTGGCGGTGTTATCGCCCTGAATATCGTTTTTGACAGAATTATCTGATTATGAGAAATTTATTATTCAAAGCTTCCTTTGAGGGCTCAGCCTTTCACGGATGGCAACAACAAGAAAATGCCGTTTCCGTACAGGGTGAGCTGAAAAGTGCATTTAAAAGGTTGACAGGCGAGGAGCCCAATATAATTGGCTGTAGTCGGACGGATGCAGGCGTTCACGCCAATGAATACTATTTCAGCGTGAAGACAGATGCAACTATTCCTTGTGACAGCTTTCCCATTGCGCTGATGTCAGCAAAGCTACCAAGCGAGATAGCGATTTACTCCTGCAGAGAGGTTCACGAGGACTTTAACGCAAGGTTTGACAGCGTAAAGAAGGAATATATTTATATATTCGAGAACACAGATGTTCCTTCGCCCTTTAATTACAGACGAGCATTTAATTACAAATACCCTATGGACGTTGAACGGATGAATGAAGCCGCATCTCACTTTGTGGGTGAGCACGATTTCAGTGCCTTCTGCGCTGCGGGCGCACAGGTGAAAACAAAGGTGCGTACTATTTACAGTGCGTCTGTTGAGCGACAGGGTGATAAGGTTATTTTCAAGGTTTGCGGAAATGGCTTCCTGTACAATATGGTTCGTATTATGGCGGGCACTCTGTTGTATGTGTGTTGCGGTAAAATCCGTCCTGACGAAATAGCACTGATTATCGAAAACAGGGACAGATCAAAGGCAGGTATCACAGCACCGCCTGACGGTCTGTATTTAAATAAAGTTTATTTTTCAGGTGACGCTAATGAAGGTTAAATTTACTGAACTGAACAGCGGCTATAAGGGAGAAAGGCGGGTATCCCGATTCACGGGCAAAAGCCGTCCCAAAGCAATAATTATTGCCGCCCTTGTGAGTGCATTCATTTTTGTTTACATATTATCACTTGTGGGACTCATACCGCTGGATGCCTTGTTCCTTAAAGCAAAGGTAGGTATATCCGGTGAGAATGACAGACTCCCGTTGTCAGTTAACACAGAATCTACACTTAATATGGATATAATCGGCGAGAGTGTGATTATCCTCACCACGGAAAACGTGTCGGTCTATTCCGATAATGGTAGAATGGTTTACTCCAAGCCTCACGTTTTTGCAAAGCCCGGTATATCCGTAAATGGTGATAAAGCTGTTGTTTTTGACCGCGGTGGTAAGGGCTTTATGTTGCTTACGGAAAAGGAATTTGTTTATGAAGCTCAGGCTGACTATACTATAATCTCTGCCGAGTATGGTGAAAACGGAACTTATGCCCTGGGCACCAAGGCAAAGGATGCTACAAGTATGTTGACCGTTTATAATAAGCACAACGAGGCGGTTTTTCAATGGAATTGTGCCTATGAATATATTGTATCCATAGCCATATCAAAGAACGGCAAATTTGTCGGTTGTGCTGTGGCGGGTGCCGCAAACGGTGAGTTGTTCACAACTGTTCAATACTTCGGTGTGGATTACAAGGAGCCTATCAACACACAGACCATTCCGGGCGTTGCCCCCCTTGATATTAGTTTTACTCGGACGGATACAATCACTCTGATGACCGACAAAGGTGTTTATAAAGTGGAGCGTAAGGCAGAAAAATATACAGAGGTTGCTTCTTACTATTCATCTGAATTTAATTCCTGTGATATGTCAGTCGACGGTAGATACATAGTAACCCTTGCCAAGTATGGTAGTGAAAATGTTTTTGATATCTCCATTTATTCATCCAAGGGTGATATCAAAACGAGCATATCAGCAGATTATGAGATTAAATCCGCATATCTCAGCGGTAAATACATTGTGGCATTAGCCGAAAAAAAGGTTGTGGTCTATAACCTTAATGGCAGACAGGTCTCTGAGATTGAGATAAAAGGCGAAGCCCTTGAATTGTTACCTACGGATGATTTCATTTTCGTTTCATCTTTAGATAAATTGACACGTTGCTTCACATATGGTGATTCAACTGTCACAATAAGTGCATAATTGGAGGTACTTGTTATGAGTATTATTATTGACGTTATTCTTGTTGCTCTAGTTCTTATTGTTGTTTACAAGTCTTACCAGAAGGGCTTTGTAAAAACATTCCTTGACACGTTTTCTGTTTTTATTTCAGGTATTGCTTCCTTTGCCCTTTGCGGTACGGTTGCTGACGCAGCCTACGATATGTTTATCGGCGACCTGGTGAAGACCGAGTTTAAACGTGCACTTGACGATCTTAACAACGGCACGCCATTCAAGGATAAAATCACCGCTATGATTGACGCTCTTCCAAAGCCTGCAATCGGCATTGCAGAGTATTCGGGTGTGAATATTGAATATCTTAAGTCAACGGTTTCAGGCGCTTCATCAGCGAGTGATTCCGAGCTTATTGAGATTGTGGCAGATAAAATTGCCTATGACCTTATGATTGGTGTTGTTGAGGTTATAACATTCTTTGCTTTGTTTATCCTCGTTTCGCTGCTTGTGAAGGTGCTTTCAAGCTTTATTTCACATATTGTTGAAAGACTTCCTGTTGTTGGTGGTTTTGACAGCCTTCTCGGTATCGTTTTCGGTTTCATTAAGGGAGCAATTATTCTCATTGCAGTAGGCGTACTTCTTACTGTTATCGTTGCAACTGCAGAGTCAGGCTCACCCTTGCTCGCTATTGAGGATTCAGTTATCTACGGTTTGTTGTCCTCATTTAATCCATTAACAAAGTGATGTTCCTGATTTAGGAGGAGAATGTTTTGAATATCGGAATAGATTTAGGTACAACATTTTCAGCGGTTGCAGCATGCTGTAATGGTGAGCCTTCTGTAGTATTAAATAACGATGGAGATTTTACCACACCTTCTGTTGTTTTATTTGAAGAGGATGGTAGTGTTACTATAGGAACTTCTGCAAAAGAACGCGGCTTGCTTGAACCAGACAAAACCGTTTCAACGGTGAAGGACTTTATGGGCACAAATAAGTTGTATGATATAGGTGGTAAAACAATAAGTCCCGAAGAAGTATCTGCTTTAATTTTGAAGAAACTTGTTCAGGATGCACAAGATCAACTATCGGCTGATGTGGATGGTGTTGTAGTTACTATTCCTGCATATTTTACAGATGCACAAAGGAAATCCACAGAAGATGCATGTACAATGGCGGGTATTAATTTAATAGGTATGATTAATGAGCCTACTGCAGCGGCCTTGTGCTACCTTAACGAGAAAGAGTGCACTCATTCTAATGTTTTGGTATATGATTTAGGCGGTGGAACATTTGATGTTTCTATTGTTACCTTTGATGATAATAAATCTACTGTCATTGCGACAGGTGGCATAAGAAAGTTGGGGGGACATTTCTTCGACCAACAAATTGTAGACTATGTTGTTGATTATTTTATTGAAAAGTATGATCTGGATTTATATGAAGAGGAATATCTTGATGTTTTACAAGAACTGATAATTAAGGCTGAAAATTGTAAAATCAGGTTAAGTAATTCACCTAAATCAGATATTATATTGAGAGTTGACAATATTAAAGAAAAAATAACCATTACAAAAGAACAATTTGAAGATATGATCGACAGATTCTATAAGCGTACAGAAAGCTGTGTGAGAATGGTTTTAAGTGATGCTGATATGACTTTCTCTGATATTGATAAAATTGTACTTGTTGGGGGTTCCAGTCGCATACCATACATAAAACGCAGTCTGAAAGAATTTTCAGGTATTGAACCGTCTTTGGACATAAATCCGGATGAGGCAGTTGCATTAGGTGCGGCTTTATTTGCTGATAAAACATCGTTAAAGGTTCAGGATGTGTGCTCTCATAGTCTCGGCCTAGTAGTGTTAGATAATACCGGAAAAGAATCTAACACTATTATAATCAAGCGAAACTCTCCTTTGCCTATATCTGAATCAAAACAGTTTGTTGTGCCTTCTGATGGAATAGACACCATTGTTTTAGAATTGACAGAGGGTGAAGATAAGGATGTAGAATATGTTACGCGATTCAGTACTATTGAAATAGCGTTGCCTGCTTCTGCAAAAGGTGGTACCAATGTGATTGTAAGGTTTGATTTGGATAATAATCAACTTTTACATGTTTTTGCTACTATAAAATGTGTTCCTGAAATCAGCAAAAAAATCAATATAGACAGAAAAAGTAATATGACCACAGAAGAGTTGACTATAAAAAAATCTGCACTTGCATTAACGATGATTAACAATTGATAGGTGTGTATTATGATTGATATTGAAGTAATCTTAAAAAAAGAAAACCTGTTTTTGGATATAAGCAAAAGCGTAAACAAAATATCTATATCTCCTGATGATGTTGTTGATTACGCATTATCACTTAAAAGTGAAAATAATTCAAAATGCTACGAGTTTTTTAGGGCTTTAAATGGTATAAATGAGACAGATTTTTATGATTACTATAAATATTTAATTAATACATATGAAAACCTTTATTTATCATTATCACTTGACGAAAGAATAGAACGACTTACTGAAATATTGGACTATTCTTTTGAGAAAGTTTATGCAATTGAATTAATCTTGCTGTATGTTGAAAATGAACAAAGAAGCAAAGCCAGAAGGGTATTGTCAAAAAGCTCTGCTTTTTTAGGCACATTTCCTGAATATGATGCGCTGATTAAATATGTAAATGGGGAAATCTTCGATAAGCCTGAAATGATTCCGCAAAGAAGTGTTCCAACTACAAAGATTGATAACTTGAAAAATTTAAATGATAGTGAACAGATTGAAAATGTGATCGTTGAAAAAGTACGAACAGAAAATGTACCTTCTGCTATGTCAAACAAGCAAACAGTATACGATTATGAATCTATTGATGTTGCATCAAATGGTGTAGAATTTGTTAAACTCCAAAAAACAACGGATACCATTGACGAAGACTATCCCGAGGTCATAAAAGAACAATTTGCTTCACTTATCGGAATGCAGGATGTTAAACAACAATTGGGGAAACTATATAACAGGCTTGTTATAGAAAAACTCAGACTTGAAAAATTGAATATAGATTCGAAAAGCGTTAAAGGTCTTAATTTTGTACTTACAGGTAATCCGGGTACTGGTAAAACTACCGTGGCAAGAATAATTGGTGAGGTATTGTACAGGCTTGGTTTATTAGAAAGAAATGATTTGGTAGAATCGGATCGTTCAACACTTGTTGCAGAGCATATAGGTGGAACAGAAACTAAAACAAAAGAAGTTATTGAAGCAGCACGTGGTGGAACATTGTTTATTGATGAGGCATACTCGTTATACAAAGATGGTGATACAAAGGACTTTGGTACAGAGGCGATAAATACGCTTTTGAAAGATATGGAAGATAACCGCGGTAGTTATTGTGTTGTTTTGGCAGGCTACAAAAATGATATGGAAAATATGATGAAAAAGGCAAATGTCGGTTTTGCTTCGCGTTTTGATTATAAAATCCATATTCCAGATTACACAACAGAAGAATTGATCAATATATTAATTGGTATGGCAGAATCACAAACATACTATATATCTGCTGATGCAAAACAAGTTATCGTTGATAGAATAAATAGAGAAAAAATAGATGAAACTTTTGATAATGCCAGATTTATGCGAAGATTACTTAACTCTGCTATAGAAAAACAAGCAGAAAGGCTTTCGCAACAAGGAAGTTTTGCTCCTGAGGAACTTACATATCTTTATTCTGATGATTTTAAATTAGACAGCTCCGAAGAAGAAAAAACTTTGGATGATTATATAGCTGAACTAAATAATCTTATTGGATTACAGGGTGTGAAAAACGAGGTAACAGACCTTATTAATTCCTGTATGGTTGCTGCAGAGGCTAAAAAAAGAGGACTTGATTTCTCAAATGATTTGGGGTCTTTGCATATGATTTTTACGGGTAATCCCGGTACAGGCAAGACCACGGTGGCACGATTGATTGGTAAAATATATGCAAAACTTGACATATTGAAACGTGGCGATGTTTTTGTTGAATGTACTCGTGCAGAACTTGTTGGGGCTTATCAAGGACATACAGCGATAAAGGTTAAGGAGGTTGTTGATTCTGCTTTAGGCGGTATATTATTTATAGATGAAGCATACAACCTTTGTAATTCTGATAATGATAGTTTTGGTATGGAAGCGATTAACACGCTTATTGCTGAAATTGAAAATAAGAGAGATAAACTCGTTGTAGTTCTGGCAGGTTACACGAAGGAAATGAACGAGTTTTTGAAGACCAATCCAGGCCTTTCAAGCAGACTTTCTAAGACCATAGATTTTACTGACTATTCTGTAGATGAAATGGTTGAAATTCTAAAGTTTAATTTTAGAAAAAAAGGATATCACATTGATAATATCAGCGATAGCTTTTTATATTCATTTGTTGATAGCAGATGCCATGTCGATGATTTTGGTAATGGTCGAGGGGTCAGAAATCTTTGCGACAATGTTTTAAGGCAGCAGAAAAACCGTATAAGTTCTTTACTGCTTAACGGAAATGTAACAAATAATGATATGTTAAAGGTTATAGATTCTGACTTTGACTATTAATTTTTAAGAGGGATTTATGAATACTGAATTAAATAAACTGGAATTAGAAAAACAATCTTTAATTATCAAATTAAATAATATTTATAATAATCCTGAAAAGGAGAAAGAATTAAATTCTGCTTTAGAACAAATCGAAGCCAGGATTAAAGAGTTATCTCAAACTTCAAATCAACCGGTTAAATCATATTTATCAGAATCGGTTTTTGTTCAACAGGATAAGACCGTTGAACAAAAAACAGATAAGATAGATTTTAATGCGGTAGATATTGATTTAAATGATAAGACAGAGCAGAAAAAGGTTGTTGTAGAAAGCCAAAATGATAACAGTGAATATGCTCGTGGGCCGGAAGTTTATGCCGAGCATGATCCGGAATTGGACGAGGAATACAGCAAATGTGAACAACTGGCAATGCTTGGCTATGTTTTTGCACAGTGTCGCCTTGCTGAAATGTACTACAACGGTACGGATACTTTAGAACCTGATTACGGGAAAGCTGTTTTTTGGTTAGAACATGCTGCTGCAAATGGAGAGCCCTTTGCATATGGCGCTCTTGGTAGATGTTACTTGGAGGGCAATGGTGTTATTTGCGACACAGAAAAAGGTATGGAATATCTGAAAAAGTCTGCAGATAGCGGTTGTGCGAATGACCAACATTTTATAGCATTTGTTTATTGGTTGGGTAAATATGGTGTAGAAGCTGACCCGGCCAAAGCTCAATACTATCTTTTGGAAGCTGATAAAAATGGCGATGAAGAAGCGGCAGATTTCCTGTTCCCCATTTTAAAAGCCGGAGATGATGAAAGACTTCTTTTTGATTTCGCATCTAAGAAGCATGGTCAAGGGGATGCGCGTGGCACCTTGGAACTTGCTTTATGTTATTTGTATGGTGTGTCTGTTAAACAGGATTATTCTGTTGCATTGAATATGCTTCAACAATTATCCAATCAAAAGAATCCTGAGGCAATGGTTCATTTGGCTGAATGTTATAAAAATGGTTGGGGTGTTCAAATTAATAACGAAAAAGCATATGAGTACTATAACAAGGCGACTGAGTTGGGATGTTCCGATGCATACTACGAATTAGCTATGTGTTATTTTAAGGGTGTGGGTTGTGCCAAGAATTACGCTAAGGCATATAGTTTGTTTCAAAAGTCAGCTTCTAACGAGAATGTGAAAGCTTATTATATGGTTGCCGAGTGTTATTTCTATGGTTATGGAGTCAACAAAAATCCGGAAAAGGCGTGTGCATACTATTATAAAGGTGCCAAGAATGGTGATGCAGAATCCCAGTATATGTATGGTAGATGTCGTATTTTTGGTACTGGTATAAACAAGGATGTTGCTACAGGTATTGAGTGGGTTCAATATTCAAGTCAAAATAATTATTTTCGTGCAAGCTGGTTTTTAGGTGAGGTTGCATTGTTTGGTTTGCATGGATATAAGAAAGATTATGATTATGCGGTGAAAAAATTTGACAAAGCATTGTCTGATGTAGAAAATGTCGATGATGTTCCGGGCTCATTTTACAAAAACTATTCTTTGGCTTGTTATTATAATAATGACTATGCTTCTGCACTAAGGCTTGTTTCTGAAGGTTGCGAAAAGCAACATCCCGGATGTCAATTTTTACTTGGAAAGTATTATTATGAGGGTAAGGTCATTCAGCAAGATGATCAAAAAGCTTTTTTGTGGTTTATGGCTGCAAGTCAAGGTGGCGATGATGAAGCAACAGCTTATATGGGTGATTGTTATGAGGCTGGTAGAGGTGTTGCACAGAATATACAGGCCGCGATAGATTGTTGGTATCGTGTTGCTGATAAATTTGGCGGCTCAGCAAATAAGGTTGGTTTTTATGCTGAGAAAAGGGGCGATTATATTACTGCTAAAAAATATTATGAAAAAGCTGCAGAAAGAGGCATAGCGGAGGCATACCATAATCTAGGCTATTTATGCGAAAAAAGATTGGCTGATTTTGGGACAAACGACAATTTGGGCTTAGCTTTGGCTTATTATAAAAAGGCTGCTGATAAAGGTCATGCTATGGCTATGAATAATATTGGTGCCATTTATTTTAATAATGGTGATTTTGAAAAAGCTCGTTTTTGGTTGCAAAAGAGTGCGGCGCAAGGTAATGCTTTAGCAAATCAAAATCTTGTTTTGTTGAATCAAAAAATAAAAAGTATGAATACAATAAATACAGCAAACAAAATATTGAACTGGCTTTGATTTTGAGGTGATGATATGAAAGGTTTATTTAAAAATTGTTGGACTATTCCCAACCTTCTCAGTTTTATAAGAATTCTGATTGTTCCTGTTTTTGCATATTTCTACATAAAAGGTGAACTTCTTCTGGCAATTATTATGCTTGCGATTTCAGGTCTTTCTGATTTATTTGACGGCAAAATTGCACGTCGCTTCAATCAGGTGAGCGAGCTTGGTAAGCTCCTCGACCCTGTTGCAGATAAACTCACACAGATTACTCTTGCAGTACTTCTTTATATGTCATTTGCACAGGCACAGAATGAAATGCTCAAGGCATTCAGTTGGGTGTTCCTTGTGTTTATCGGCAAAGAGGCTTTTATGGTTGTTTTCAGTATTTTTATGCTTATTCTCAACCTTCGCCCCTGTGCAGCGGAAGTTTTCGGCAAATTGTCAACATTTGCATTTTACTTCATAATGATTATAATTGTTGCTTTTGGTCCCGAAATCGGCTGGCTGAAGGACTGGTTCCAACTTCCGCCCGTATTGATGATGATACTTGTTGTGGTTTCGGCAATACTAACAATTGTGGCACTTATAAGCTATATTCCCGATACCTTAAGACAGTTCAAAGAAAAATTTGGTAAAAAATAATTTTATCCCGGAGAAAATATACAGATGAATAAAAATATGATTTGTTGCAAATGCAAAAAAAGACCTGCGGTTATCTTTGTATCTAAGATTGAGGGGGAGAAGACCACTCAGGAGGGCTTTTGTATCAAGTGTGCAACTGAGCTTAATATAGGTCCCATTAAACAGATGATGCAGAATATGGGCATAACAGAGGATGATCTTGATGCTGTCAGCGAGCAGTTCAGCGATATGATGGAAAATATGGATGATTTCCAGTTCGGTGGCGCAGGCACAATGCCATTTATGCAGAATATGTTTAACGCAGACAGTAATAAAGAGGAAGCCGATGTGGAAGAAGACTCAGAGGAGTCCGAAAATGAGGAAGGCGCAGAGGATAAGCCTAAGAAAAAGCACAAGCGCAAAACAAAGCGCAAATTTCTGGGTTCATACTGTACTGACCTTACTGCCAAGGCGCGTGAGGGCAAAATTGACAGAATTATCGGCAGAGAAACCGAGATTTACCGTGTTACCCAGATTCTTTGCAGAAGAACAAAAAATAACCCCTGCCTTATCGGTGAGCCCGGTGTAGGTAAGACCGCTATTGCGGAGGGCCTTGCACTTAAGATTGCGTCAGGTGACGTACCTGCAAGAATTGCCGACAAGGAAATTCACCTTCTCGACCTTACCTCACTTGTTGCAGGTACACAGTTCCGCGGTCAGTTTGAAAGCCGTATCAAGGGGCTTGTTGACGAGGTTAAGCAGGAGGGAAATATTATCCTCTTTATTGACGAGGTGCACAACCTTGTTGGTACAGGTGATGCAGAAGGCTCAATGAATGCCGCTAACATCCTGAAGCCTGCACTTTCACGTGGTCAGATTCAGGTTATTGGTGCAACCACATTCAACGAATACCGTAAGCATATAGAAAAGGATGCCGCTCTTGAGCGCCGTTTCCAGCCCGTTAAGGTTGAGGAGCCCTCTGTGGCAGATTGTTATAATATGCTCCTTGGTATCAAGGAATACTACGAGGATTTCCACAAGGTGAGGATTTCCGACGCACTTGTTTACCGTGCAGTTCTCCTTTCGGAGAGATATATTAACGACCGCTTCCTGCCCGACAAGGCTATTGACCTTCTTGACGAGGCATGCACCTGTGCAAACCTTCGTAACGTTGCCATAAGCGACTATCAGAAGCTTATGACACGCATTGAGGAGCTTAATGAACGTCAGGAAGAGCTCCTTGACACAACTGACGAAAAAGGTCCTGATTACGAGGCGATTTCAATGCTTAAGGCAGACAAAATTGCCCTTGAAAAAGAGGCGGCAGAGCTTAAAATTAAAGCCGATGATAATGATGTAACCGAGGAAGATGTTGCAAAGGTTATTAATCTGTGGACAGGTATTCCCACCTCAAAGATTATTGAAAACGATATGCGCAAACTTTCAAACCTTGCCGATAAGCTTAAGTCAAGAATTATCGGTCAGGATGAAGCCGTTGATGTCCTCTCCGCTGCAATACGACGCAGCAGAGTACAGATTTCTGCAGTACGCAAACCGGCATCATTCATCTTTGTTGGTCCCACAGGTGTAGGTAAAACCGAACTTGTAAAGCAGCTCGCAAATGAGCTTTTTGAAACACCAGAAACTCTCATAAGGCTGGATATGTCTGAGTTTATGGAGAAACACAGTGTTTCAAGACTTATCGGCTCGCCACCCGGTTACGTAGGTTATGATGAGGCAGGTCAGCTTACCGAGAAGGTTCGCAGGAAGCCTTATTCGGTTGTTCTCTTTGATGAAATCGAAAAGGCACATCCCGATGTGCTTAATATCCTTCTTCAGATTCTTGACGAAGGGAAGACAAACGATGCTCAGGGCAGAACTGTAAGCTTTGAGAACACCGTTATAATTA
>JAZNLJ010000092.1:0-12386 GCA_045579005.1 Acutalibacteraceae bacterium
TTATTTAAAATAATTAACTAGAAAAAAAATATAAAAAACTCGGGAATTAATACAAATAAATCCCGGGTACGAGTATATATAACCCGCGGTGCCACCCGTATTGATACGAAAATCGTATCCGCTCTTTTATTAACTTGTGACAAACCAAGGAAGTGTTGCCTGACTTACTACTCACCTGAAGTACGCTTTCAGCCCGTGACGTACTCTCTCTGACAGACTTTCCAAAAAAGCAGGGTCTTCGCAAGGTATTGTATCAAAATAGTTTGTAAATGTCAACTAAAAAAAGCAAATAAATATTGTATATTAAGTATAAATATTCTATTAATGTGTTTGCTTTAGGTTTCTTGACTTTAAATGAAGGAATATTGTATAATGGAAAAAATTTAAAAGGGGTATTATTATGCCGCTAAACAAAGATAAATCGAAAATACTTGTAATACTCACAGGCGGTACAATTTGCTCCTGTGAGGATTCTGCAGGTGAGCGCACCTCAGAAGCACGCACTGCGCAGTATAAAATAACCTCAATATTCCGTGAAAGCGGTTCTCCGTATAGTAATATGGAGTTTGATTACCTCATTTCAACGGATATTCTCAGTGAGAATATGACTCTTAGGACCTGGAGTAAGCTTCTTGATGATTTCAGGTGTCTCGGCTCTGCTGAAGGCTACGCGGGGATTATCGTTCTTCACGGAACTGATACCCTTGCTTATACGTCCTCATTGCTATCAGTTATGCTCACACATCTCAGTATCCCCACGGTTCTTGTTTCCGCACAGCTACCACTTGATAATGAGCATACAAACGGCAATGTGAATTTCCGTGCCGCTGTGGAGCTTATAATGAACGGTATTGAGCCCAACGTTTACGCTGTTTATGAGAACAGCGACGGTAATATTTATGTTCATCTTGGTGCTCACCTTAAGCAATGCGCCAATTTCAGTGATGATTTTTATAGCTGTGATTCCCACAGAATTACCCATAGGGAAAATGCTTCGTGGCAGGGAGTGGCTTTCCTCAAAAAAAGTGATTATATAAATAAAATCACAGCTCTTAAAAGCGGTGTGCTCCTTATAGTACCTTATGTAGGGCTTGATTATGATAGCATTGACCTCAGTAATGCTTCGGTTGTTGTTCATAACACATACCACACAACTGCAGTCTGTGTGGAGCGTAGTAAAAAGACAGGGGACTACACAAGCAATTCAATACTTTACTTTCTTGATAAATGTAAGGTGAAAGGGGTGGATGTTCTTCTTGCTCCCTGTGACCCCCAGGCCTTCGCTTATGAATCAACTGGTGATGCGCTTCTGAACGGTGCTGCCTATGTAAGCGGAAAAACCCTTGAACTTGCATACACCAAAACTCTCGTAGCCCATTCTTTGGGTCTTAAGGGTGGAAAATTGGTTGAATTTGTGAATAATTGAATAATGTGTGCAAAAACCTCTCGCAATATAATCGCGAGAGGTTTTTGTCAGCTCTTCCAGAACTTTCTGTCAAGGCTTCTGTATTGCAGTGCTTCCATAACATGCATTTTCTCGATTGTTTCGCTCTTATCAAGATCTGCTATTGTGCGCGCCACCTTGAGTATTTTGTCGTAGGCACGTGCGGAGAGTCCCAATTTTTCAAATGAGAGTTCAAGTGTCTTTGATGCCTCGGGTGACAGTACACAGTATTTCCGCGTAAGTGAAGGTGTCATTCTGGCATTACAGGTGATGGTTGTGTCTTTGAAGCGTTCAATCTGTATCTTTCTTGCCTCGTTTACTCTAGCGCGGATAGATGCAGAACTTTCGCCTGCCTCGGTATCAGCGAGCTGATTATAATCAACAGGTGGTACCTCGATGTGTATATCAAGCCTGTCAAGGAGTGGGCCGGATACCTTTGACAGATACCTTGCAGGTGCACCGTTGGGACAGGAACAGTTGCGTGTTGGGTGACCGTAGTAGCCACAAGGGCAGGGGTTCATTGCACATATGAGCATAACAGAGCAGGGGTATGTAAGTGCACAAGCTGCGCGTGAAATGGTGATTGTGCCATTCTCTAAGGGTTGCCTTAAGACCTCCATTGTACTGCGTGAAAATTCGGGTAGCTCGTCAAGAAAAAGCACACCATTGTGAGCGAGTGAAATCTCACCCGGTTTTGGCACCGCGCCACCGCCCGACAGTCCCGCAGCGGAAACGGAGTGGTGGGGCGACCTGAAGGGTCTGTAGTTAATAAGAGGGTTTTCTCTGGTCAAATTACCCGCCAATGAATAAATCTTTGTTGTTTCAAGTGCCTCGTCAACAGTAATATCCGGCAGAATTGTGGGTATTCTCTTGGCGAGCATACTTTTACCTGAACCGGGGGGACCAATCATCATCACATTGTGACCGCCTGCAGCCGCAACCTCAAGAGCGCGCTTTACCTCGAACTGGCCCTTCACATCCCTGAAATCGGGCAGAAAATCCGGTAACTCATAGTGTCTGAAGGGGACAATCTCAACAGGGTTCATTTTCTCGATATCATTAATATGGTCAACAAGCTGCCTGAGGCTTTTTACCGCGTAAATATTTATACCCTCGATTATTGCTGCTTCCGCGGCGTTATCTGCAGGAATGTAAATATCCCTCAGTCCGTTTGCCTTAGCCGCCATAACCATCGGTAAAACACCCTTTACAGGCTTGATTTCACCTGATAAAGACAGCTCACCGATAAATGCCGCATTCTTGTAATCACCCATAATCTGCTTGGTTGCGGAAAGCACTGCAACCGCCATAGGAAGGTCGTATAGTGAGCCCTCCTTTTTCCTGTCGGCAGGGGCAAGGTTAAAGGTGTAGTGTGAGGAAAGGTGCATTTCAAGGTGTGAATTGTGAATCGCCGCAATAATTCTGTCGCGGGCTTCACTGACTGCGGTGTCGGGGAGACCAACAACCTCTAGTGCATATTTTCCGCCTGTAATATTCAGTTCAACGTCAATCATATATGAGTCAAGACCTAAAAGTCCAAGACTCTTGATGTTTGAAAACATAATTATTCCTCGTTATTCTCTTCTGAATGTTTTGCCTCGTCCTCGGAGTCACTTTCCTCAAGCTCTATCACGTCGTCCTCTGTTGGGATTTCTTCAAGAAGCTCTTCAAAGTCAACTGCTTCGGTGATTACACCCTCTGTTTCTTCCGGTATTTCATCCTCAGAGTAAAGCTCCGGGTTGAACTTGAAGTAGCCTGTTTTTGTAATGATGCAGATAAGCAGGAGCATCAGCAGAGTCACGCCTGAGATGAGCGCACCCACTATGAGTCCGTCGGGAATATATTTGAAGCGTACCGTGTGCTCGCCTGCGGTGATGTCCACACCAAGGAGTGCGCCGTTACCGAGCGCGTGATATTTGTCAGCGGTAACCTTTTCACCGTCAATGTATACTGTCCAGCCTGTGTCATAATTGATGGAGGTATAGAGAACACCATCGGCAGAAGCCTTGATTGTACCCTCAATCTCAGTTTCTTCAAATTTTGTCACATTGAGTGAGTCTGCTTTAAGAGTTTTATAACCTTCTACAAATGAAGATGTGTTGAATGTAACACCGTAGAGGTAGAGGTAACCGTCCTGACCCTCTGTGAAGGGGGCGTAAATCTTGATAACATCATCCTTTTCAAGCTTACCCACATCAAGAATGTGCGGCTTTGTGTCAACAGGCTGTGATACAACTGAGCCGTCGGAAAGTGTGACGGTAATATTGTCAATATCATTGTTGCTTGCCTTAAGGTAAATGTAGCCGTTGCCGAAATCCTTGGCAGTAAGCTCGAATGTTGCGCTTGCATTTGCCTGCTCCGTTATGGAGTAGGGGTAGTAGCCATCTTCAGCGTAGGAAAGGTCTGTGAAATCGGTCCCGTTTCCGGATACAGAGGTCATTTCCATATCGGTGTATACGTTGTTGATACCTGTTGAACTTTCAAACAGACTACTTTGTACCTCAAAGGGGTTAGGGTTATCGTGTGACCACTCGATAATGTCTGAATTTACTCGGAAGGCAATGGAAAGCTGATAAAGGTTCTCGTATGCGGTATATTTTGCCTCCACAGCGATTTCCTTGTAAAGCTCCTCGTTCATAGGTGCCTTTGTATCTGTGTCGTTATCTACGATGTAATCAAGGGCAAAAAATGAGTTGTAAACAGGAGTCTGCCTGTTGTAGGTGTAGCTGTTGATATAGTTGCTGAACATACCCAGGTGAGACTGCATATTTGAAACCTTTTCATTCGCCATTGAGGAGAAGGTTGACATACCGTTGTAGTAGAACCAGCAGGGATCCATTCTCGCTCTCAATGAGGTGAGCTCCATACGGTAATCTTCGTTGCCTTCGTATTCATCGATGCTTTTTTTGATTTTAACGAAGTTGTCGTAGTCACCCACAAAGTTGACCTTTGCCTGGTCCATCGAGTAGTTGTTGGTGTTTGCAACAGTGTATTCCGCACAGCTTGAGCACAGCACCAGTGCCGCCGCGGCAATTGCGGGATATCTGTCGTTTTTGAGTATACCGAGTGCGAGACAGTAAATGCCGATAAAGGCGATGCATATCCATACACCTGTTTCGGAAAAGTTCTTCGAGCCGATTTCCTGAACCATAATTATAAATGCTATGGTGGCAACGCCTGTGCCGATAATCTGCCTGTTGGTGTATTCCCTGATGTTGAGAATCGCCTTGAACGCAAGTACAAGGAGTATAAAGGAATACATATATGAGAAACGGTAGGGAAGATCGTTGGGGAAGTGGAAGCCATGCCAAATGTAGTTAAGATAGTTTGTGTAGAAGCTTGCAAACATCACACCTAAAAGGCTTACGCTAAGGATCTTTTCCTTAAGGGAAATTCTGTTGGAGAAAATGTAAAGTGGTACGAGCATTACTGTGAGAATACCGCAGTAAACGTTGGGTAAAACGTCTGTACCGCTGCTTCGAATTGTGGGGTCAAGGTATGCAAGGTGGTTTGCAAGGAAATCAAAAATTGAAAAATAGGTTTTGAATTCCTGGGGGAAACTGCCTGAGGTTGCAGAGCAGTTTTTAAGTGCAAAGTATACAGGAATAAGTGAGAAACAAGCCACAAGACCTGCACCCAGGGAAGCGAGAGCAAATCTTACACCGCTGTCAAAGAAACGGAAGTTACGGAGATTATCAACAGCCCACTTGATATGACCCTTCATTCCTTTTTTGGCGGGGGCAAGAAGACCATAGTAGCTGTTGGTGAATTCGTAGCCTGAGAAGTAATAGTAAAGGAAGTAAAGAACGGAGAAAATACAAACCATATATCCCATATAATAGTTCGTAACCAGTGTAACAGCCAATGAAACAAGGTAAAGTTTCATCTTGCCGTGGTTGATGATATGCTCTATACCGAGAATCACAAGGGGGAACATATAGAAGGCGTCAAGCCACATTACGTTCCAATAGTATGCAATGAAGTAACCACTGCAAGCATACAGCACACCAAAGGCAGAGGTAAGGGGGCTCTGTGTTTTGAATTTCTTTGAGAGAAAGTATGAGAAGGTGAAGGATGCAAGCACGGACTTCACAAATATCATACCTGCAATTGCCTCGGGCATATTCTTGTGACCCAGCAGGAGCATAATTATTGCTGTGGGTGATGATAGATAGTTGTAGAAGTTACCGAGGAAGCCTCCGCCACCGCCTGATTTCCAGGAGTAAAGTAGGCTGTCAAGGTTTGTTACCCTTTCATAAAGCTCTGCAAACAGGGGACCGTACTGATGGTAAAGGTCCATTCTGAGAATTGTTACGTTGCCGAAGGGGGCAAGGTCATAGCAAAAGTAGACAACCATCATAATTGCCGCTGTGCAAAGACCTGCCAACAGAGCATATCTGTTATTAAAGCCGCATTTATAAAGACGGTTGCCTGTTAACTTTGTTTTAAGATTTTTTAGTTTTGACATTTCTTCGTTCTTCCTTTTAACATTAGTTGTAAAAATTTACATAAATATACAAAATAAATAATACCATAAATGAAATATCGTTTCAATCTTTTTGTACTTTGTTTTTAATTTATTTATATTTGGTTCTATTTCGGGACAAGTGATAATAAATATTTTTTGAAAGGATTGATAAAAAATGCAAGAATTTTTAAACGCAATATCACTTTTGCCCGAAAAATATAAGGATATTTTAAAGACCTTACCGCCTGAGCAATGCATGTCCGTAAAGGAAATCCGCTTCAGAGTTGGCGAGGCGGTTACATTAAACACAAGTAATCATATTTATTACCTGACCCAAAGCGGCAGATTATGTGCCTCATATTGTGACGGAGTATTGAAAACTGATGAAAAGGAACTACAGGAAATCGTTTTTATGCTTTGCCGAAGGTCACTTCATACATATCAGGATATGCTGGTCAAGGGCTATATTCCCCTTTATGGCGGTTGCAAGGCAGGTGTAGGTGGCAGGGCGGTTATGCGTGACGGAAGTATATATTCTGTCTCTGCCTTTAACTGTGTAAATATCCGCATTGCAAGGGAATATTACGGTTGCTCAAAGACTCTCCTTGAGATGCTTGATGATTGCACGTCCTACCTCATTATTGGTCAACCTATGTCAGGCAAAACAACGCTTCTCAGGGATTTGTGCCGCTACTATGCAGGCGGTGACTCCTTATCACCCTGCAAGGTGGCAGTTGTTGACGAGCGTGATGAAATCGCATCACGTTCATTCGGCTACAGCATCGATGTGGGTGCAAATACAGATGTTCTCACCCTTTATCCCAAGCCCATCGGCACGGAGATTGCAGTCAGAACACTGTCCCCAAATATCATCGTCCTTGATGAAATCGGCACCGAGGATGAGTCGAGAGCGCTTCTTTCAGCGGTGAATACAGGTGTCAGCTTCATTGCAACGGCACACGGAAGCTCATTTGAAGAGGTTGTACGACGACCTAATATAAAAGCACTTGTGAGTGCGGGTGTTTTCAAAAAAGCCGTTGTTCTGTGGGGAAGCGACAGACCTTGCTGTATAAAGGAGATTGTGTCCCTTTGAAATATATTGTTCTTGTTGGAGTCTGCCTGCTTATAAGCGGTGCAGGCTACCGCGAAATAGTTTGTCAGCACCGCAAAACCGCCCGCATAGATCAGGCTGTACGACTCCTGGGTTTTATAAGAACTCAGATTAATTACCGCAGATCAGATTGTGAAGACTTATATCGATATGCACTTGAAAGTGGCTTTGATTGTCTGTTATTTGATGATGGCAGATTATTTCCCGGGGAGGAGTTTCCCGAGAAGGTGGAGGCGGAGCTTGTTGCTTTTTTCACAGCTCTGGGCACAACGGATACGGATGGTCAGCTTCTTTTGTGCGATGAGTATTATGAACGTGTCAAGGTGCTTTATGAGGAGCAACGAGGAGAGGAAAAAAGTAAGGTTCAGGTCCGCTTTGCAGTAAGCCTCCTATGCGTGTTCAGCATAATAGTATTGTTTTTGTAGGTGATGTTTTGGAATTGACATTGATATTTAAAATTGCTGCTGTAGGTATACTTGTGGCGGTTATAAACCAGCTTCTTCAAAAGGCGGGGAAAGAGGAATATACACTTATAATCACTATTGCGGGACTTATTATTGCCTTGATGATGTTTCTGCCTGCACTTATTGAGCTTAAGGATGAGTTGTCGTCTGTGATTCAGTTTTGACAATAGTTAAAATCGGACTTGTTGCCGTTGTGGGGGTAATACTTTCGGCTATCATCAAAAGCCATACTCCTGCGTACGGTATGCTTATCGGTGGTTGTGTTGTGGTGGTAATTGTTGTGACGGTTATCCCTGATGTTAAACTGTTGCTTTCTGCTATAAACAGCATACATCTGACAGAAGAGGTCAGCACAAAGGGTATCGGTGTGATGCTTAAGGTGTTTTCCATACTCCTTGTGGGCTCTGTGTGTAGTGATATTTGCCGTGATAACGGAGAAGGAGCGGTGGCAGGTGTTGTTGAACTTTCATCGAAGCTTACTGCAATTGCTTGTGCATTGCCTGTGCTGACAGCGGTTGTCAGTCTTGCCACGTCTTTTCTTAGGAATTGAAGTGTAGGAATGAGAATGTTGAGTATAAAAAAGTTTCTTTTAAAAATTCTGATACCGATTGCTCTGGTGCCTTTGTTTACTCAGCCTGTGCTTGCTATTGAGGATAATGTGGACCAATATAACGAGGAATTCGATTTTGACAGCTTTCTAAGTACTCTTGATGATGAAACAATAGATATTCTCCGTGAAATTGGTATTGATGAATTGAGCTTTGAGGATGTTTTTGAGATTAATCCCCAAAAGGTTTTCGATGCACTATTCGGTATTGTTGGTAAATCCGTCAAAGCTCCACTTACCTTCCTTACAGTATCAATAGGGGTGTTGATGATTACCACTCTCATGACCTCGTTTTGTGAATCCCACACCATTAATACGACGGGTGGCGCAACTCTCAGCCTGTGCACAGCGGTTCCCGTTGCGGGTGTGGTTACATCATCCTTTTCCGTCCTTGAGGCTCTTAATCTGTTCACAACTGCATTTGCGGGTGTTTTCTGTGCTCTAATTTCATCTGCGGGTAAAATCAGCACAGGCGTAAGCTATGCCACACTGACGGTCTTTTCAGACACTTTGTTTGCAGGATTTCTGTCAGGTGTTTCTCAGCCTGTTATCAGCTCTATGTGTGCCCTTGCTTTTCTTTCCTGCTTCGATACAGGTGGCTTTATAGGTCGCTTTTCGGGGCTTATTAAAAAGATTTATGTGTACGTGCTCAGCTTTATCGGTACTGTTTTTTCGGGAATTGTTACCCTTAAGGGTGTGCTGAGTGACGGTGTTGATAACCTAAGTTCACGGAGTATTCGCTTTGTTGTTGGGCGTAGCCTGCCTGTGGTGGGAGGTACTGTCAGCGAAACCTACTCCACTCTCATTTCAAGTCTTAGTCTTATAAAAAATACGGTTGGTGTTTTCGGAATAATCACCGTAGCCGTAACTGTTCTGCCCACGCTCATTCAATTGGTTGCATGGATTGTTGCTTTGGAAATTTGTTCAACTCTGTCGGATATTATGGGTACAGGCTCTTCAGTACATATGTTATCCGTGCTCAAAGATGCTCTTGTGCTTCTTGTGGCAACGATTACTATTGTGGCAACGGTATTTATTGTAAGCGTAGGTGTGGTTATAACCGCCAAAGGGGGGATGATATGACTGAGACAGTGAAATCCGCTTTTGTCAGCTTTGCAGTATGCTCCGTTGTAGGTGGTATGCTTGAATACTTGACACCTAAGAAATACCGTAAAACACTCCGTGTAACTGTGGTGGGAGTTGTTCTTGCATTGTGTATAGTGCCTGCTTTTGGCGAACATATTGATTTTAATCTGAATCTTGACACCCAACAGGATAACGAACAGCTTGCCTATGACTCACTGATGCACACCGCAAACCTTGTGGAGAAAAAAGTCCGCGGACAAATCAAAGAGCTGCTCATAAACGAGGGCGTAGATGAATATGAAATATATATAACAACCTCTGTGGATAAGGTTGAAAGCACGATTTACCTTGAAGAGGTTGTTGTGGAAATAGGAGAAAAATTTGGAGATAAGCTTCCTGTAATAAATAAAAAAATACCAGATGAGTACAAAAGTATTGTAAGAACAGGTGTGAAAAATGAATGATATTAAAGAACGCTTGAAATCCCTTTCGGACAACAGAAAACGTTTTCTGCTTATTGCAATTGGAGTAGTTTGCCTGTTGGTTCTTGTGGCATTTGAGTCAGGGGGAAGCGGAAAAGCAGAACATACCACCGAGCGTGTCACTCCTTTGCCTGATGAATATATAGGCAATACAGAAAAGGAACTGAAGGCAATTCTCTCACAGGTGGAGGGTGCAGGTCAGGTCCACGTAATGATTACCCTTGAAAGCTGCTTCGAAAATGTCTATGCCCATGATTATACCAACAAAACCGAGAGTCAGCGTGAATCCAATCACAGCAATATTACAGAGGAGCTTGTTGTTGTGAATTCCTCTGACGGTGAAGATGGTGTTGTCATAAAGGTATATGAGCCTGTTATCAAGGGGGTGGCGGTTGTTTGTGAGGGAGCGGATAATGTAAAAGTAAAGTCAGCCATAACGGAGACCGTGTGTGCCTTGTTTGATATAAGCAGCGCCAAGGTTTCTGTGACAAAAGGACAAAAGGAGAGGTAATATGAATATGATAATCAAGCGCAGACAGTTAATTCTTGCAACACTTGTTTTTGCCTTGGGAGCTGCGGTATTTGTCAATTGGTACTACACAGGCAATAACACCCTTTCATCCGACGAGGGAACCACCGCGCCGGAGTACGTGCAGAATCTGGGTGAGGCGAAGTACGTCAATGCTGAGGCGGAAACGGTAAGTGCAGATTATTTCACTGAAGCACGTCTCAATCGCAAAAAATCTAATGACGAAGCACTTGAAAAGCTGAATAAATCTCTGGGGAGTGCAGCGGCAGGTACGGACGAAGCCGGGTCAATAGCCAGGGAAATTGATGAACTCACCAATCAGATTAAAACTGAGGACACTCTGGTGAACCTGATTTCTGCCAAAACAGGAGGCGAGTGCGTTGTAATTATAACAAATGGTGCAACACAGGTAATCGTGGAGAAGGGTCTGCTTAATGAAGAGGTTGCTCTGCAGATAATGGATATCATAACCCGAAACACGGACCTTGAACCAACAAAGGTAACGATGAGCGAGCCGAAATAAACAGAAAAAACCCTTGCTTCATTATGAATGAAGTAAGGGTTTAATGTTGTGATTATTCATCAAAAAGGGGCGTTGAGAAATATCTTTCTGCAGTGTCGGGTAGTACAGCAACAACTGTTTTGCCCTTGCCCAGCTTTTTGGCAAGTTTGAGTGCTGCGGCAACGTTTGTACCGCTTGATATACCGCAGAGTATACCTTCTTTTCTTGCGAGCTCTTTTGCAGTGTTGAGTGCTTCCTCGTCTGTAACAATGCAAATATCACTGTATATTGAAGTGTTGAGGATAGGGGGGATAAGACCGTCGCCGATACCCATCTGGATGTGTGTGCCGATAAGACCACCTGAAAGAATAGCAGCATCCTCAGGCTCGACCGCCCATATTTCAATATCGGGGTTTGCCTCTTTAAGAGTTTCACCGATACCTGTCAGAGTACCGCCTGTTCCGATACCCGCACAGAAGCCGTGAATGGGCTTGCCGACCTGTTCCAGAATCTCAACTGCAGTACGCTTTCGCTGGATATCAGCATTTGCAGGGTTTTCAAACTGCTGCGGTACGAAAACGTTGGGGTTCTCTCTCTGCATTTTAAGAGCCAGCTGTAAGCAATCGTCAATACATTTGCCGATGTTGCCTGCATCATGAACAAGGAGAACCTCTGCACCGTAGTGCTTTACAAGCTTGCGACGTTCTTCACTTACTGAGTCGGGCATAATGATGATTGTTTTATAGCCCTTGACCGCACCCACCAGAGCAAGACCGATGCCCTGATTACCGCTTGTGGGTTCAACAATTACGGTGTCCTTGTTGATTTTGCCCTCTTCCTCGGCTCTGAGAATCATATTGTAAGCAGTACGGGTTTTGATTGAACCGCCAACGTTGAGCCCCTCGAATTTAACAAGTATCTCCGCGCTGTCATTATCCACCATTTTGTTAAGGCGGATAATGGGTGTGTTACCCATAGCCTCTAAAATATTGTTATGAATCATTCCGTGCACCTCAATGATGTGAAATCTGTTACATAATATACTATGCAACAGGAAAATACAGGTTACAAGTTTAGCATAAATAAAAGGTTATTTCAAGTGTAATTTGCATAAAAAATCGGTGTTGAACTTAAGCAAGAACAACACCGATTGATGGATTTTAGAATTAAAGCACACCCTGAGCAATCATAGCGTCTGCAACCTTGATGAAACCTGCAATATTTGCACCTGCAACAAGGTCATAGCCGAGACCGTACTGCTCTGCAGCAGCTGCTGAGTTGTCGTGGATTTCCTTCATAATCTGCTGAAGCTTAAGGTCAACCTCTTCTGCAGTCCAGCTGTATCTCATTGAGTTCTGACCCATTTCAAGGGCAGAAACAGCAACACCGCCGGCGTTAACAGCCTTTGAGGGAGCAACAACCTTAACGTTCTCCTTGAGGTATTCAAGGGCATCGTTTGTGGTGGGCATATTAGCAACCTCGATGTAATACTGCACACCGTTTGCAACAAGCTTCTTTGCTTCGTCCATATTGATTTCGTTCTGTGTAGCGCAAGGCATAGCAACGTCAACCTTTACGCCCCAGGGCTTTTCGCCGGGGTGGAACTCTGCACCGAACTTGTCAGCGTAGTCCTGAACCTTATCACGGCCTGAAGCAAAGTCGGAGGCCAAGCGGTCTTAGGAAGACAATACAG
>JAZNLJ010000093.1:0-8884 GCA_045579005.1 Acutalibacteraceae bacterium
GGTTCTTGATGTGAATAAGGAGGAGCGACATATCCGCGGTGGACTTGCAACACGTGAAAAGTATAAGCGTGAAACGGTTACTACGGTAAACAATTCTTAACAAAAAGTTAAAATGGTGAGCGGTTGACAAAACTCTGTGAAAGAGGTATATTTTAATATAGTATTCATATAGGAGGATTGTATATGAAAAAATATATCTTAATGTTAACCGCTCTGGTATGCGTTGTTGCTTTGTCAGGGTGTGGAGGTAACGGTGGTGTTTTCGGGAATGAAGAGACAGAGCCAACCGTTATTCAGATAGAGGGTTCGGGCATCAGTATTGATATGGATGCCGATGCAGCAAAGGTTCTTCTTGGAATTTACACCAAAGAGGAGCTGGGACTGGAAAAGGATTTCGATGAATATGATATTGCTATCAGCGGTACAAAGTATGAGGGTGTTGCAGGTGTTAAGGTTGAAGCCTTTGATCCCGAGGGCAAAAAGGATGCTCCCGCCGCAGGTGTTTTTATGATTGTTGACGGCAAAAACTATAAGTTTGATGCCAAGCAGAATAAATACGTGCTTATTGGCGGTGAACAGGTTACGGCTCCTGACACAACCGCAAAAGCAGAGCCTGTTACCTCTGAGGATGGACAGATTATTGAAACAGAGCCTGTTGAAACAACCAAGCCCATTCCCGATGATCCTTCCATCACCTTCCAGTATCACAAGGGTAACAATGCCGCACTTCAGGAGAAGTTTGCGAATTATGATATAAGTCCCCTTGGTCTTGCCAGCAGACTTACAGATTACGTTTTCATTGTTACGGGTCGTGCAGGTACAACCTCAGATGGAACAGCCATTACAGTAGTTGAGCTTTATACAAAATCAGGTGAGAATACAGGAATTCAGTTCGGTATCAGCGAGTCATCGGATTATTACTATGATAAAGATGCCAAAACTTACGTGGCACTTACAACATCATCTGCCACAGATACAACCGTAGCTCAATAAAACACAAACCGTGAGATGTTTTTTCATCTCACGGTTGATTTTTTTATTTAGTTGTAGCTATCCAGGATTTCCTGTGCCTTCATTTTTATGGTGTATATAAGGTCATTGGGCGTGCGCACTCTTACTCTACCCCCGAACTGAAGTACCCAGGCGGCAAGACCGTCGCTGACGGCCGCATTTGTACGGAGTAAGAAATGATCATCGTCAACCTTCTGTATTCGTGTGTTTTCACCAAAACGGTCAAGCATAGTTTCAAGCAAATCATTTTCACAAACAATTTCAATGGGCTTGGGCTCTCCGCTGTACATGTTAAAGAGCTTCCCTGCATAGTCTGCCGAGTCAAAGCTGCGCTTGTAGTCGGAAACCTCGGAAAAATGGCGCGCAGGCTCATTGGTTATGGCAATCTTTTTGATTCTATCAATTCGCAGATGCATAAGGTTGTCATATTTTTCGTTGTTACACACAACATAATAGTGGTCATTTGACCATATAAGGGCATAGGGGGAAACTTTGAAAAGTTTTTCCTCCTTGGTCGTTTTGAATTCATCGGTTATTTTCCTTTTGGTGTAAGTGAATGATATCTTCACACCCGATGAAATTGCTTCATCAAGGGCATTTATGTTGTAAAAAATTTCCTCGTTCTTGCACTTTGGACGCTTGTCAACATATACCTGTGAGTGGAGTACCTTTGCTTGTCTGTCACTTGCAAAGCTTTCAATTTTGTCTACCAATTCATTGGTCTTTTTCTGTGAGATGAAGTTTGCAGCCTGCACCGCATCGGACAGAAGACGTATTTCCGCAAGCTCGAATTTGCGTGCCCCCATAAAGTAACCACCTGTACTGCGAGAGCCGTTGTGTATAATGTCGTAACCGTATTCCCTGAGTACGTCGATGTCCTTATAGATTGATTTTCTTTCTGCGGGAATTCCTAGCTTTGCCAACTCGTCGCAAAGGGCAGTTGCTGATATGTAGTTATCCTCGTCAGTTTTTTTGCTGAGTATGTCTGCAATGTACAATAACTTAAGTTTGGAGTTCTTTACACCTGCCATAGTAATGCCACCTTTTACTCTATTGTCTCATTAATTGTACAATAAAACTCGTTTTTTGTAAACATATTAATTTGGTTACTTATTATTTACAAAAAGAATTTATAGGTGTATAATAATATGATACAAAATCTTTCGATTGTGTGGTGCAGTAATGGTTGGTTTAAAAATCGGTCTTGATATCGGCACAGGCTATGTTACAGCCGCAGTTGAGGGCAAGGGGGTTATCCTTTGCGAGCCTGCAGTTGTAGCTCTGGAGCGTGAAACAGGCAGAGTAATCGAGGCAGGACAGAAGGCGGCAGATATGATTGGTCGCTGTCCCGATGCTATAAAGCTTGTACGCCCACTTATAAGCGGTGGCGTATCAGAGCTCGAAAGCACGGAAAAACTTCTGAGAGCCTTTATTGAGCGCATCTGTAAAAACAAAATATTCAAGCCTACTGTTGTTGCCACAATGCCTGCGGGTATCACAAACCTTGAAAAACGTAACATTTTAGGTTGCATTCTCAGGGCGGGCGCGGGCAGAGCCACACTTATTGAAGAGCCCCTTGCAGCTGCATTGGGAATCGGTGTTATGCTTGACAGACCCTACGGCACTATGATTGTTGATATTGGTGCAGGCACAACAGGTGTTGCGGTTATTACAATGGGTAGTATTGCTGTTGCAAAGAGCGTTTCTGTTGGCGGTAATGACTTTGATAAAATCATAAAAACTTATCTTAAGGCAAATAGGGGTGTTGCTGTGGGCAGACTTACTGCACGCAAATTGAAGCATATCCTTGGCGGTGCCAAAATGCGTGATGAAACTATTGCCGCAGTTGCCAAGGGTAAGGATATGTCAAATGGTATGCCCTTGTTTTTTGAGGTTACTGCACAAGAGGTAAACTACGCCATCCGCGACAGCATTGATGAAATGTGTAACGCTATAAAGAGTGTCCTTGAAATAACTCCACCCGAGCTTGTAAAGGATATTACCGACGACGGCATTTTTCTCTGCGGCGGTATGGCAAACCTTTATGGTCTTGATAGATACATATCTGAGGCAACCGGTATCAAGGTGCAGATTCCCGGTAACGTGACAAATGCAGCGGCATTAGGTTGCCTTCGTGCTCTTAATGAGGAAAACTATCTTTCGCAAAACGGCTATCACTTTGTAACCTTAGAAACACTCAATCTGTGAGGTAATTATGAAACTACTTGTAATTGACGGTAACTCAATAATAAACCGTGCTTTTTACGGTATACGTGCCCTTACCACTAAGGACGGTAAATTTACAAACGGCATTTTTGGTTTTATGAATATTCTGCTTGGTATGATGGATGAGTATTCACCCGATGCTGTTGCGGTTGCCTTTGACGTGCATCATCCTACCTTCCGTCACGAAATGTATGGTGAGTATAAGGGTACGCGTAAGCCGGCTCCCGCAGAGCTTATTGAACAGTTTCCCACACTCAAGGAGCTCCTCGGGTATCTTGGTTATACTGTGGTTGAAAAGCCCGGCTATGAGGCGGACGATATTCTGGGTACACTTTCCGCACAGTGCGGTGAGGATGACTTCTGTTATATTCTCACAGGTGATCGCGACAGCCTTCAGCTTGTAAGAGATAACGTAAACGTTCTCCTTGCAACAACCAAAATGGGGCAATCAACCACCGTTAAATACGACCTCGATAAAATTAATGAAGTCTACGGTGTAACACCCGAGCAGTTAATAGATATCAAGGCTATTCAGGGCGATACCTCTGATAACATTCCCGGTGTTGCTGGTATTGGTGAAAAGGGTGCGGGCGAGCTTATCAGACAGTTTGGTTCAATCGAATATATCTACGAAAACCTTTCAGAACTTGACATAAAGCCCGGTATGAAGGTGAAGCTTGAAGCATCAAGGGATAACGCCTTTTTAAGTAAAAATTTGGGTAGAATCTGCCTTAGTGCACCTATTGATACAAATCTTGATTCTTACCGAATGGGTGAGCCTGACCCTGTCAAGGCAACAAATCTTCTTTCATCATTGGAAATGGTGAAAATTCTTAAAAAACTTAACTTTGATTCAGCACAGACTATTGACGAGTCAAAGGCGGATATGGTTACCCTTAAGGGTACTGAAGATTACGATGGCTTGCTCGCCACACTTAAATCAGCGGGTAAAGCATATTTTACAGTTAAATACAACGACTGCGGCATTGAATATATTCTCTTCAAAATGCCTGACGGTGTTATTGCGGTGCAGAATGCAGATTTTATGTTTTTGTCATTTGCTTCTGCATTTATGAATGATATTTCAATCGAAAAATATACGGATGATTCCAAGCGGCTTTATAGCTTCTGCGATTCAAGCGGAATTGAGCTTAATAATGTAAAGCTCGATACTTCGCTTGCCGCATATCTCCTTAACCCGAATTCATCAGATTATTCCGTTTCAACTCTTGCAGGTGCATACTCACTCAACAACGTTAAGGTTGATGGCGGTGATATGACAGACTTCTATGAGAGCGAAAAGGAGTACGTTGACTCTGCTGCGGTAATCGAGGCACTCAGCATGAAGCTTACTGCTGCAGTTGATGAAAATAATCAGCGCAAGCTACTTGAGGAAATTGAAATTCCTCTTGCAAGAGTGCTTGCATCGATGGAGCGCGAGGGTTTCTTCGTTGACAAAGAGGGTATTGAGCAGTATTCTGAAAAAATATCCGTCCGTCTTGCGGATTCACTTTACAAGGTTTACGATATGGCGGGTTGCGAATTTAACCTTAACTCACCCAAACAGTTAAGCGATGTGCTTTTCTCCGAGGATAAACTCAATTTACCTCACGGTAAGAAAACAAAGAGCGGTTATTCCACAAATGCCGACGTGCTTGAAAGCCTCAGGGACAAGCATCCCATCATAAATGAAATCTTAGAATATCGTAGTCTTTCAAAGCTTAAGTCTACCTACTGCGACGGTCTTCTCAAGGTTATTGACAACGACGGCAGAATTCATTCAACACTTAATCAGACGGAAACGCGTACCGGCAGAATTTCCTCTACTGAGCCAAACTTACAGAATATCCCCGTCAGAACAGAGCTGGGCAGAGAACTTCGCAGATTTTTTGTTGCAAAGGACGGTTATGCGCTTGTGGATGCTGACTATTCACAGATTGAGCTCCGTGTCCTTGCTGCCCTTGCTAAGGACGAAAATATGATAAGTGCATTTATCAACGGCGACGACATCCACTCTATTACTGCTTCACAGGTAATGGGTATTCCGCTTGATGAAGTAACGTCATCTGACCGTCGTAAGGCAAAAGCAGTTAACTTCGGTATTGTTTATGGTATTGGTGCATTTTCTCTTTCACAGGATATCGGTACTTCTGTTGTTGAAGCAGACCGATATATAAAGGGCTACCTTGCCAACTATTCGGGTGTTGCTGCATTTATGGAAAATGCCAAGACCTCAGCAAAAGAAAAGGGCTATGCAGAAACATATTTCGGCAGACGCAGATATTTACCCGAGCTTCACGAATCCAATGCAATTCGTCGTGCTTTTGGTGAGCGTGTCGCAATGAATATGCCAATTCAGGGCACAGCGGCAGATATTATCAAAATTGCTATGATACGGGTGTGTGAGAAATTAAAAGCTGAATTCCCCAAGGCAAAGCTCATTATGCAGGTACACGATGAGCTTATTATCGAAGCACCTGAAAATGAGGCTCAGGGTGTTGCAGAGCTCCTTAAAGAAACAATGGAAAAGGCTTGTGAAATGTCAGTTCCATTTACCGTAGAGGTTGCCTGTGGAAAAACCTGGTATGATACAAAATGATGGATATTGCTATTGAAAAAATGACCGGAGCGCATATTTCGCAACTTGCAGAGATTGAAAAACAATGCTTTTCAACTCCTTGGAGTGAAAATGCTCTTTCAGAAGAATTATCAAACCCGTACGCACGATTCTTTGTTTGTATTGCAGATGGACAGGTGTGCGGATATATCGGTGCACACAATGTTGTTGGTGAGGTTTATATCACCAATGTTGCGGTTTCACCATTACACAGGGGACAGGGTCTGGGCACAATGCTTGTAGGCTTTTTAAAGGAATACAGCAAGCTCGAAAATGCTGATTTCATTACCCTTGAGGTTCGCAAAAGTAACGCTGTTGCCATAAAACTTTATGATAAAATGGGTTTTAAGGTAGTAGGTGAGCGCAAAAACTTTTATGACAATCCTAATGAGGATGCAATTTTAATGACAATAGGTGAAATATGAGGATTTTAGGTATTGAAAGCTCCTGTGACGAAACAGCGGCATCCGTTGTTGAAAACGGTAGAATTGTACTTTCGAATGTAATTGCCTCTCAGGTGGAGGAGCACAAAATATATGGCGGTGTTGTGCCTGAGATTGCATCACGTCGCCACACCGAGGCAATCTGCGGTGTTGTTGACAAAGCACTAGAGGATGCGAATTGTACACTTGAGGATATTGATGCGCTTGCAGTAACCTATGCACCGGGTCTTATCGGTGCTCTGCTTGTGGGTGTTAATTATGCTAAAGGTATGGCACTTTCTACAGGCTTACCCCTTGTGCCTGTGCATCATCTGCGCGGTCACATTGCGGCAAATTACATATCCGATGAAAATATAAAACCGCCATTTCTTGCACTTGTGGTATCGGGCGGTCACAGTCATATAATAAATGTTAAATCATATACCGAGTTTGAGGTTATAGGCAGAACACGTGACGATGCGGCAGGTGAGGCTATGGACAAAGCTGCACGTACTGTGGGGCTTCCTTACCCGGGGGGCGTTAATCTTGATAAAATCTCCAAGGATGGGGACGAGAATAAATATAAATTCCCCACACCCAAGGTGGCAGACAGTAAATATGATTTCAGCTTTTCAGGTCTCAAAACCTTTGCGGTGAACCTCGTTCATAACGCTTCACAAAAAGGTGATGAGGTCAAGGCAGAGGATTTGGGCGCATCCTTCATAAAAGCTGTTACGGATTTGCTTGTGTCACACACAATGTTGGCTGCAGAGGATACGGGTGCCGAAAAAATTGTCCTTGCAGGAGGCGTTTCCGCAAATTCACGACTCCGCAGAGTAATGTCAGAGGAGTGTAAAAAACGCGGTATTGAGCTCTATATGCCCGAACTTAAGTATTGCGGCGACAATGCGGCTATGATAGCATCACAGGGCTATTATGAATACCTTGACGGCAAGGTCGCAGATTTAACCCTTAATGCGGTTGCATCAATGCCAATAGATGAAAATTTTAAATTATAGATTTTAATTTGAAATTTCGGGGATACGCCGTTATTATAATGATATCGCAAATTTGATGTTGTGCGAAGCCTTATAATGCTCGGAAGCGGAGCTTCCCCGAAACTGACCGAAGGTCAATATAACTACGCAGAGCGTAATATCACTGCAACGCAATATCACTCACCGCAAGGTGAATATAACTGAAAAGCAGACAGGCTTTCAAGCCTGTCTGCTTTTTGTTACCACTTGTAATTATGTAATTCCCCCATATTCTGAAGTGTGGGGTATCCCATTTGTCTTAGTGCCTCGTAGACACCGATTGCAACAGCATTTGAAAGGTTGAGGCTTCGTGCATCGTCAATCATAGGGATACGTACACATTCCTTGGGGTGCTGAAGTAACAGTTCTTCGGGAAGACCTTTTGTTTCTTTGCCGAAAATTAAATATGATTTGTCCGTGTAGGTTACATCCGAGTGAGTGTGCTGTGCCTTTGTGGTAAAAAAGAAATATTTACCATCGGGATTTTTCTCAAAAAACTCGTCTATGTTTTCATAATAAGTGAGATCAAGGAGATACCAATAATCCAGCCCCGCTCTTTTGAGTTTTTTATCATCAATTGTGAAACCCATAGGCTTCACTATATGTAGCTTTGCACCCGTTGCCGCGCAGGTACGTGCAATGTTACCTGTGTTCTGTGGGATTTCGGGTTCCACAAGAACAATGTTCAGTTCACTCATACCTTGCCCAACTCCTTTATATAGAAGGGAATACCGCGCTCAAAGTCAACACCGTATCTTATGGGTCTGTCCATTGTCTGTGTGCGCTTTATACAGTCGCAAACGTATCTTACTGCAATTGCCATTGACTCGTGAAGTGAAAAATCATTGAGCAGAGCACCGCAGAACGAACTTGCAAATACGTCGCCCGTGCCGTGATATGTGCCATCTAACTTGTTTTCAAAGTAGTAATGAGGAACTCTGTCTTGACCCATACAAGCGGCACCAAGTTTTGATTCCTCAAATGAAACACCTGTGAGGATAACCTTCTTTGTGCCCATATCAAGAAGTTTGTTAAGGAGTCTTTCAATATATTCCTCAGTCTGCACACCCTCAATAACTTCTTCGTCCACCATAAAGCAAGCTTCGGTGATATTTGGGAGGATTATGTCTGCCTTTGCACAGAGAGAGGTCATTTCCTTTGCAAAATTCATATCGAAAACTGTGTACATTTTGCCGTGGTCTGCCATACAGGGGTCGGCAATAAAAAGGTTGTCATCACGCTTGAAGTCATCGGCAATTTTTTTGACAATATCAATCTGCTCGAAGGAGCCTAAAAATCCCGTGTAAATTGCATCGGGACGGATGTCGATTGATTTCCAATGCTCGCCCATAGCAGGCATATCACAGGTAAGGTCGCGATAAGTGTAGCCGGTGAATCCGCCTGTGTGGGTTGAGAGCACAGCGGTAGGCATACAGACGGTTTCCACGCCTGCGGCAGAGATTATGGGCAAAGCAACTGTAAGAGAGCACTTACCAAAGCCGGAAATATCGTTTATGGCAATGAGTCTTTTTTGATTTTCCATAATATCGCTCCTTTATGATTTAATGCAA
>JAZNLJ010000094.1:0-3331 GCA_045579005.1 Acutalibacteraceae bacterium
TATATAAATTATACTATATAATAAAGTTAGTTTCAAGATAAAAATAAAACCCTTGATGTTATTGCATCAAGGGTTTTGTGTATTCTATCTTATTTCATTAAATCGTTTGCAACGCACCAATCATAGAATGACTTGATTGAACGGATGCGAGCACTTGAAAGGTCGTGTCCGCATCTTGTGCGCCAGTTAAAGTTCTTGATACCCTGGAGTCTGATGAGCTCCTTGGCACTTGCCATAAAACCGCTGTCAATAGCGTTGTCAAGAAGGATGATTTCGTTATATCTCTGCTCCGCAAGAGCCATATCACCGCTGATGAAAGCCTCGTGGAATCTCTGGAAGAAAGCACCGCCACAGCTTGTGGGAGTAGCCATAACACCGCGTGCACCTGCTACGTATGAATCAAAAAGGAAGGGCATATTTGCCTGTATAATTGTAGAATCATACTTGTTATCAATCTTTGCCTGAATGCCTTCCATTGTGCTTGTGGTGTCCTTGATACCCCAGATAAGACCATCCTTTGTAAGTTCTCCGTAAGCCTTTCCGCTCATTCTGTGAGGCTGGAAGCCGGGGAATTCATAAAGGAATACAGGGAGAGTGGTGCTTTTTGCAAGTGTGCTGATGTATTCAACAAGCTTGTCATCATCATCACCAAGGCCTTTTGTTGTTAGAACAACACCGTCAACACCCGTCTGCTCCATCTTTTTTATTTCTTCAAGGTTTTCCTCGAGTGTGGGTTCAATGTTTGCAGTTGCAACAACAGTTGTGTTGCCCTTGTGCTTAACAGTGAGTTCAGCAAGCTTGAGTCTTTCTTCAAGGGAGAGCTCTCTCATTTCTGAGCTGCCGCAAACTGCAAAAAGGTGCTCAACGCCCTGTGAAACCTGCCAGTCAGCATATTCCTCGTATGTATCGTAGTCAATGCTTAAATCCTCTTTGTAAGGAGTGAGCATAAGTGAATAAATACCATCTTTTGTTTCTCTTGTAAGCTTTGCCATAAGAAAATCTTCTTTCCTGTGTATTTTTATGAATTGCACTATATGATAATGCACTTAAGGGCTATGCTGCTGCATAGCCCTGATAAGTTATATTACTGAACGTTCTTCTTGAGTGTTTCGAGCTCGTTAACGAGTACGGGAGGAATTTTATCACCGAATTTAGCGTAGAATTCTTCAACACCCTTAGCATCTTCCTGCCAAAGTTCTTTTTCAACTTCAAGAATACTTCCAAGTGATTCAAGTGAAACCTCGCCCTCAAGACCTTCAATATTGATGTCCTTTGCATAGGGGATATAACCGATTTCTGTTTCCTTGGCGTCAACCTTGCCTTCGCAACGGTCAATAATCCAATCAAGAACACGAAGGTTGTCGCCGAAGCCGGGCCACATAAAGTTGCCTTCGTCATCCTTACGGAACCAGTTAACGTTGAAAATCTTGGGAGCCTTTTCAGGATCAAGAGTTGCACCGATATCAATCCAATGCTGCCAGTAGTCAGCCATATTGTATCCGCAGAAGGGAAGCATAGCCATGGGATCACGACGAACAACACCTACAGCACCTGCAGCAGCTGCTGTTGTTTCAGAAGCCATAATTGAACCAACAAATACACCGTGGTTCCAATCACGTGACTGGTATACGAGGGGAGCAAGCTTAGCGCGTCTGCCACCGAAAACAATAGCTGAAATCGGAACACCGTTGGGGTTCTCAAACTCTGAGCTAAGACAGGGACAGTTAACAGCAGGAGCTGTGAAACGGCTGTTGGGGTGTGCGCCTTTTTCTTCGCTCTCCTGACCATTCCAGGGGTTGCCCTTCCACTCAACTGCATTTGAAGGAGGATTCTTGTCAAGACCTTCCCACCATACTGTGTTGTCATCAAGGTTGTGAGCAACGTTTGTGAAGATTGTGCCCTTCTTTGTAGAAGCAAGAGCGTTGGGGTTTGACTTAATGTTTGTACCGGGAGCAACGCCAAAGAAACCGTTTTCGGGGTTGATAGCGTAAAGTCTTCCGTCGGGACCCTTACGAATCCAGGAAATATCGTCACCTACGCACCATACCTTGTAGCCTTTTTCTTTGTAAAGCTCCGGAGGAATGAGCATAGCGAGGTTTGTTTTACCGCAAGCAGAGGGGAATGCAGCACAGATATACTTAACTTCGCCCTTGGGATTCTCAATACCAAGGATAAGCATGTGCTCAGCCTGCCAGCCTTCCTTCCAACCCTGGTAAGATGCAATACGGAGAGCAAAGCACTTTTTACCGAGAAGAACGTTTCCGCCGTAGCCTGAGTTAACAGAAATAATTGTGTTATCCTGAGGGAACTGACAGATATATCTCTTTTCTTCGTCGATGTCGCAACGGCAGTGGAGACCACGTACCCAATCGTCGCTGTCACCGAGAACTTCAAGAACATCCTTACCGACTCTTGTCATGATAACCATGTTGAGAACAACATAGATAGAGTCAGTGAGCTCAATACCAACCTTTGCAAAGGGTGAGCCAACAGGACCCATTGAGTAGGGGATAACATACATTGTTCTGCCCTTGTAGCTGTCGCGTGCAATATCATAAAGCATTTCGTATGCTTCTGCGGGCTCCATCCAGTTGTTTGTGGGGCCTGCTTCTTCTTTAGTTGTTGCACAGATAAATGTTCTGCCTTCAACACGAGCAACGTCGTTTACGGCAGTTCTGTGAAGGTAGCAGTCGGGAAGAAGCTCCTGATTAAGCTTAATGAGCTCGCCTGTTGAACAAGCAGTAGCTCTGAGCTCTTCGATCTGTTCCTTTGAACCGTCAATCCAAACGATTTTGTCGGGCTTTACAAGCTCAACCTTCTCGTCAATCCAGGAAAGTACGCTTTTGTTTGTAGTTAATGCTGACATTAGTGTAAAACCTCCTGTAAAATAATCCAAAATTACCTATTTTGTAATCGTATGTATTTTACAACATTTTATACATAAAAACAAGTGGATTTTTAAATATTCTCATTTTATTAATATGTTGACATATATGCTGCTAATTATACACTGTTTTGTGTGCACAACGCTATGTAAAGTTGATTTATTAAATATATTTTTTATAAGAGCATTCATTGATTTTTGGTTTATTTATATGTCATATTTACCAATTCGGCTATAAGTAAAATATACACTATCCACAAACTTCTCTTTTTTTATAAAAAATAAATGACGGAATCTTGTATTTACGTCATATATAAGTGAAAAGTAAAAAGAAAGGGAGTTACCGATGGTTTAGTTTTTTGGTTTGGTAGTGTGGAAACGGTGCTGAACGGTGCAGATTATCACAAAGTAAACCAAGTATGACAGCTTTGAAATAGCGTAAAAAAT
>JAZNLJ010000095.1:0-19898 GCA_045579005.1 Acutalibacteraceae bacterium
GAGGTGCCGGTATGAGCGAGGTTCATGCTTCTCTGGTTGACGGCAAAGGCGAAGTCAATGAAAAGGGTAATTTTGTCAATTACGATAATATTGCAGTCCGCCCCGCAATGTGGATTGAGATAGGATGATTCTCGCTTTATAATCCGCATTTGAGCTCCGAAAATCGGATTTTAGATTTATCATTTTAAATTATATTGCAAAACTATTGACAAACATCAAGGACTCTGCTATAATGCACTCCTGTAAAGTTAAAGTTCTTTACACCACTTGTGGAAGGAGGGTCATTATGGCAAAGAATCTTGATGTTGTTTTGCTTGCGGATTTTTATGGTGAGATGCTTACCGAGAATCAGCGCAAGTTCATTGAGTATTACTATAACGACGACCTTTCGCTTGCCGAGATTGCTCAGAACGAGGGCATCACAAGGCAGGGTGTACGTGACGCGGTAAAGCGTGCCGAAAATCAGCTTTTTGATATGGAAAAGAAACTGGGATTTGCAGAGCGTAACCGCAAAATAAACGAGGCACTTGCAGAGATTCTCTCAAGCACCGAGGTTATTAACGAATACAATATGAACGTTTCACTTTCACGTGAGGTCAACGACGCTGTTGTTAATATCAAATCAGTCGTTGATTCTCTTACTGAATAGAGTGGGTAAAGCGTATCCGAACCAGCCTTAAATGGCTAGACTTCGGTACTTTTGCCCGATTTGCCTTTGAAAGGCGCCAGCCTATCTGCAGTCAAATACGAACAAAAATCCTCGAAACCTTATCCGTTTAAGGTCGAAGAATTTTGTGATTAAGTATTTTTCGCTCAGATGAGGCAAAAACGCAGCTAATCCTGACGGATTGGCGAGTATTTTAACGAAATATGAGCGGAAAAGACTATCCCAAAATCTGATTCGGATACGCTTTATCCACTCCAAAGGGGGTTACCACAATGGCTTTTGAAGGACTTTCTGACAGACTTGATAATGCCTTTAAAAAGTTGAAAAGCAAGGGTGCCCTTACCGAATCCGACGTCCGCGAGGCTATGCGTGAGGTTCGACTCGCGCTTCTTGAAGCCGACGTTAACTACAAGGTTGCTAAGGACTTTACAAACTCCGTAACAGAGCGTGCTATTGGTGCCAAGGTTATGGAAAGCCTTACTCCCGCACAGATGGTTATCAAGATAGTTAACGAGGAGCTCACCGCCCTTATGGGTGGCACTCAGGCAAGGCTTGCCTCTGCACCTCATCCACCAACGGTTGTTATGATGTGTGGTCTTCAGGGTTCAGGTAAAACCACTCATAGTGCTAAGATTGCTCTTAAGCTTAAGGAACAGGGTCACAGACCCCTCCTTGTAGCTTGTGATATTTATCGTCCCGCGGCTATCAAGCAGTTGCAGGTTGTGGGTGAGCAGATTGGTGTTCCTGTTTTTGAAATGGGCACCGAGAATCCCGTTAAAATAGCAACTGAGGCTATAAGGCTTGCTAAAGATAACGGTTATGACTATGTTTTCCTTGATACTGCAGGTCGTTTGCACATTGATGAACAGCTTATGCAGGAGCTTAAGGATATTAAATCAAGCGTTAAGCCCCATGAAATACTTCTGGTTATCGACTCAATGCTTGGTCAGGATGCCGTTACGGTGGCATCAACCTTCAACGATGCGCTGGGTATTGATGGTCTTGTTCTCACAAAGCTTGATGGTGACACACGAGGTGGTGCTGCACTTTCCGCAAGAGCGGTTACAGGCAAGCCCATCAAGTTCGTCGGTGTGGGTGAAAAGCTTCAGGATCTCGATGTTTTCCATCCCGACAGAATGGCAGGCCGTATCCTTGGTATGGGCGATGTGCTTTCGCTTATTGAGAAGGCTGAAACAGCCCTTGATGAAAAAAAGGCCGAGGAGCTTGAAAAGAAACTTCGTCAGAATAAGCTTGACCTTAACGATATGCTTATGCAATTTGAGGAAATGAAAAAGATGGGTCCCATGAAAGACCTTATCTCAATGATTCCCGGACTTAACAAGAAGGTTAAGGATACAGATGTTGATGACAAGCAGATTGACTATACAATGGCAATTATCCGTTCTATGACAATGAAGGAACGCGAAAATCCCGATATAATCAATCCGTCACGTAAGCGCAGAATTGCCGCAGGCTGTGGTATGCAGGTTGAGGACGTCAACAGACTTCTCAATCAGTATCGCTCAATGCAGAAGCTCTATAAACAGCTTAACGGCAAAGGCTCCAAAAAAATGATGAAGCGTATGCAACGTATGGGTATGGGCGGAGGAATGCCCGGCATGGGTGGCATGGGTGGATTCCCAATGTAAAACTCTTTTTGCATTGGTGTTTGCTCGAAGTGAAAACTCATTATGCAATACTTTATTGCACGGCACTTTATTTATTATCAGTTTTTAAACACAATCGTGTTTAATATAAATTAGTTTATTATTATATTTTTACTTTTCGGAGGTAATTAAAAATGGCAGTAAAAATTCGTCTTCGCCGTATGGGCGCAAAGAAAGCACCTTTCTATCGTGTTGTTGTAGCAGATTCACGTTATCCCCGTGACGGCCGCTTCATTGAGGAAGTTGGTTACTACAATCCCGTAGCAAACCCTGCAGAAATCAAGATTGATGCAGAAAAGGTTACAAAGTGGATTCAGAACGGTGCTCAGCCCACTGACACAGTTCGTGATATTCTCAAAAAACAGAACATCATTAAGTAATTTAGGTGACGATAATGAAAGAATTGCTCGAAACAGTCGCAAAGGGTCTTGTTGAGACTCCCGACGCAGTCGAGGTCACTGTTGACGAACCCAATGAAGAGGGTGTTGTCGTTTATCATCTTCATGTCGGTCCCGACGATATGGGCAGAGTTATCGGCAAACAGGGCAGAATAGCCAAGGCTATCCGTACGGTTATGCGTGCGGCTGCTGTCCGTAAAGATGTTAAGATACAGGTCGATATCGACTAAAACAAATGGGGGATGGTAACATCCCCCTTAGTTTATTTCTGAAAGATTGATTTTATGATTAAGGATTATCTTGAAATTGGACAAATAGTGAGTACACACGGCATCAGGGGAGAAGTGCGCCTTAACCCGTGGTGTGATGGTCCTGAATTTGTGAAAAAGTTCAAAACTCTTTACCGTGATGATAAGGGGCAGGCTTCATTTAAAGTCATTTCCTGTCGTCCTCACGGAAATGTTGCTGTTGTTAAATTAGAAGGTGTTGACACGGTTGAACAGGCAAAATCACTTAAAAACGCGGTGCTTTATATGAAAAGGTCTGACGTGAATCTCCCTCAGGGTAAGTGGTTCATATCAGAGCTTATTGATTGTCGTGTTATTGATGTGGACGATAAAACTGTCGAATATGGTGTTATTACCGACGTAGATTCGGGTCTCGCAAACGACGTGTGGTATATTAAAACCGACGATGGCAATGAGGTGCTTATACCTGCCATCAAGGACGTGGTTATAAATTGTGATGTTGAAAATAACAAGGTATATATCCGTCCGCTAAGGGGGCTTTTCGATGAGGATTGATATTCTAACGCTTTTTCCCGAAATGTGTGAAGCAGTTATGGGGGAAAGTATTATAGGTAGAGCCCGTCAGGCGGGTAAGGTTGAAATAAATTTTCATCAGATCCGTGAATTCGCAATAAACAAGCACAATCAGGTGGATGATACACCCTATGGCGGTGGCGCGGGTATGCTTATGATGCCGCAGCCCATATATGATTGCTTTATGAAGGTGTGTGATGAGGCGGGGCAGAGACCCCACTTTATCTATATGTCACCCTGCGGTAAAACTCTCACACAGGAGAGGGTAAAGGAATTGGCTGAATTGTCCAATATTGCCATTCTCTGTGGCAGATACGAGGGCGTAGACCAGCGCGTTATTGATGAAATAGTTGACGAAGAAATTTCAATCGGTGACTACGTTGTTACAGGTGGTGAAATGCCCGCAATGATTCTTGCCGATGCTGTTTCACGTATGCTCCCGGGTGTGCTTTCACAGCCGGAGGGGTATATGGGTGAGAGTCACTATTCATCACTTCTTGAATATCCGCAGTATACAAAGCCACCTGTATGGCATGATGTGGCGGTTCCTGAGGTTTTGTCATCGGGTCACCACGCAAATATAAAAAAATGGCAACGTGAAAAGGCGATAGAGCGCACCTTTGAGCGTCGTCCCGAATTGCTTGAAAACGCAGAGCTGACAAAAAAAGAAAAAGAGTTCCTTAAGGAACTGCAAGCGGATAAATTATAAATTTAAAATTTCGAACTGCGATAGCAATTATAATGCTTCGCGATATTTTAGTTTTGAGATAGCGTTATAATCAACGTATCCCGATAATTTTTATGTATAATTTTAAGTTTTAAATTAAAAAAATAACCCTTGACCGACCATTGCCTGTCAAGGGTTATTTATGTTCAATTTTAGTATCTAGCATCATTTTGTATACCTCTCTTTCGTAGTTTAGGATTTTCCTTCCGCTTCGTTTTTACATCTGTTGAATACGCAATTTACATTTTCTATCCCTTAGGGGGGATTTTCCCTTATTCATTATGTAATCGTCTATCGAAAGTTCTTTCCTTCAGGTTTAACACCTAAAACGCATTCTTTTTTGAATTCAGTTGTACATCGGTACCACACTTTCATTTTATTTAGTTGCGTTTTGCATGTGCCATCGGAATCACGCCTTTAAATTATTTTGCGTTTGATTTGTGCCATTGGAACCACGCCTTTAATTTATTTTGCGTTCTACCTGTACATCGGTATCACCCTTTCTTCACCTATATAGTAGCACGGATTTTTGCTTGTTTCAATTCGCAGATTTTATGAATGTAAACCTATGTTTTTATGCAAAACACAGAACTTTTTGAAACTTTTCCGAAAGATATTGACAAATTTTTAACAGTATGGTATTCTTAATCTGTTGGCTGTTTGAGGACAGCCTCTTTTTTATGCAATGACTACAATAAAAGGGAATATGAATGAGTATTCACTCGTTTATTGGTTATGTTTAATAATATGTTTCTACAATTGTGGTTAATTTGCACAAAGGTGGAATATGTTTTTTGCTAAGGTTTAGCGTTATAACCGAATTGTGGTTCAAATGGTAAAATGTTAATGCAATTTCGTTGACTTAAAGTTAAAAAGTGATATAATGTAGTAAGTGATATGCATATAAATATGCTTTCCACGATAGTCGGAATATAATTAAATAATTTGAATGTGGGAGAATTATTATGTACGTTAAAGATGTAACAGTTCAGAATCAGGTTGGTCTTCACGCTCGCCCTGCAACTTTCTTTATCCAGAAGGCAAATGAGTTCAAATCATCAATCTGGCTTGAGAAAGAAGAAAGACGTGTTAATGCAAAGAGCCTTCTCGGTGTGCTTTCACTCGGCATTATGGGTGGCACAGAGATTCGCATCATTGCAGGCGGTGTTGATGAGGAGCAGGCAGTTAACGCTCTTGTAGCACTTGTTGAAAGCGGCTTTGCAGAATAATTAAACTGTTGATTACGGAGCGGTAAAGGAATACCTTTGCCGCTTTTTGTTTTTAATTCCTGATTATTACACAAAAATATAAAGGTAGGTGAGTATATGGACCAGAGACTGCGCAGATTAAAGGACAAAGCCAATAAATTGCCTCTTACACCCGGTGTGTATATTATGAAGGATAAAGATGGGAAAATTATATATATCGGCAAGGCAAAGGCATTGAAAAACCGCGTGAGTCAGTACTTTGGCTCACAGGAAAAGCACCTTACCAAGGTTCGTCGTATGGTTGAAAACGTGCAGGATTTTGACTATATACTTACCGATAGCGAGTTTGAAGCACTTGTGTTAGAGTGTAGTCTTATCAAGCAGAACACACCCAAATATAACATCCTTCTTAAGGATGATAAGGGCTTCAGCTATATTAAGATTACACGTGGGTGGCGTAATATCTATGCGGTTCTTCAGCAGGACGACCCGGATGCGGATTACCTTGGACCCTATACCGCAGGCTATTCTGTGACAAAGGCAGTTGAGCAGGCTAAGAAGATATACAAATTACCTACCTGTAACAAGGTTTTTCCTCGCGATGCAGGCAAGGGAAGACCCTGTCTTAACTATCATCTCGGTCTTTGCTGTGCGCCTTGTTCGGGTAAAGTATCCTTAGGCGAGTATCTTGAAAGAGTTGACGGAGCTCTTGATTTTCTTAAGTTCGGCGGAAAGGAAACAATTAAAAAGCTGACGGAGGAAATGGAGACGGCTGCGGAAAATCTTGAGTTTGAAAGAGCAGCGAATATCAGGGATACTATCCGAAGCATTGAAAAGGTGGGCAGTAGTCAGAAGGTGGTTTCCTCTACCTACAAGGAGCAGGATGTTTTTGCCCTTAACATAATGGAGGGTAGATCTTGCTTTGCGGTTTTGCGCTTCAGTGATCACAGCCTGTATGATTCGGAGCACTTCTTTGCCGATGAATCGGGCTCTCCTGAGAATATGAGGACAGAATTCCTTACCTCATATTACTCAATGGACAGAAAAATTCCGCCCAGAATTGAACTGGACGGTGAGCTTGAAGATAAGGAAAATATTACAAGATACCTGTCCGAAAAACGAGGCTCAAACGTGGCAGTTGTTATACCGCAAAAGGGCGAGCAGGCACGCCTTACTGAGATGTGCAAGTCAAACGCAATGCAGAAATTGTCAGAAAAATATCTGGGCAAAGACAGAAGTAAGGAGGCTCTCGAGGAGCTTGCTATGATGCTTGGTCTCAAGGAAATACCGCGGTATATCGAGGCTTATGACATTTCCCACACGGGCGGAAGTAACAATGTTGCGGGTATGGTTGTGTTTGAGAACGGAAAGGCACTCAAGTGTGCTTACCGCAGATTTTCTGTTAATGGTTTCAGTGGTCAGGACGATTATCGTTCAATGGCAGAGGTTCTTGACAGACGATTTAATGAATATAAAAAACATAAGGAAGCAGGAGAACGCGACGGCTTTGGAAGACTTCCTGACCTTATACTTCTTGATGGTGGAAAGGGGCAAGTCAATGCAGTACTTCCCGTGATGGCTTCACACGGACTCAGCGTGCCCTTGTTTGGTATGGTTAAGGATAGCAAGCATCGTACCTCAGCCATTTCCACAGGCGGAGGAAGAATTGATTTTAATGCCCGTAAAAAGGCTTTTCAGCTTGTGACGGTTATACAGGACGAGGTGCACAGATACGCTGTTGCATACCATAGAAAAAAGCATACCAAATCAGCACTTTCAGCCATTCTCACGGGAATTAAGGGTATAGGGCCTGCAAAGGCAAAAGCGCTTATGATAAAGTTCGGTACCCTGGAGAGAATAGGTAATGCAACCGAGGATGAACTTCTCAGCGTGAAGGGGATTAATGCCGAAAATGTGAAAGAAATCAAAAAATCCTTTCATGGAGAATGATTTTGCAGTAAAATAATTAAAATTGTCATTTTCGGTCGTTTAAAAGGTGCAAAAAACTTGACAAAACACACCTTTTAATGTAATAATAAAATGATTTCATATATATGTTTTATGTCTTTGTATGAAAGAGAGTGTTTATAAATGCGAGTTATAACAGGCTCAGCAAGGGGCAGACGTCTTAAGACCCTTGAGGGTGACAGCGTTCGTCCCACAACCGATAAGGTTAAAGAGTCGATTTTTAACATCATTCAGTTTGACGTTGAGGGTGCACGTGTGCTTGATATGTTTTGTGGTTGCGGTCAGCTTGGTATTGAGGCTCTCAGCCGAGGTGCGGAGTTTGCCGTATTTACAGATATTTCAAGGCAATCCGTTGCTGTAACTGAGGAAAATCTTGAACACACAGGCTTTCGCAATGTTGCCAAAACTGTTGTGACTGATTCTCTGTCATATCTTGACAGAACATCGGAAATCTACGACATTGCATTCCTTGACCCGCCTTACAGAGCAGGGCTTATGGAGGATGCAATTGAACGAGTAAGGCTTCACATTGCAGATGGTGGCATCATTGTATGTGAGACAGATTCTCACGAGGTTCTCCCTGAGGTGATTGACGGCTTTACATCGAAGCGTTACAAATACGGAAAGATTGCACTTACAATTTACAGAAAGGGTGCCTGATATGGGTAAGACAGTTATATGCCCGGGTAGCTTTGACCCCCTTACAATAGGTCATCTTGACATTATCAGAAGGTCTTCGGCTCTGTTCGATAAGGTCATAGTTGTGGTAATGCGTAATCTCAGCAAAAATCTGGGTAGTTTTACTACCGAGGAGCGTGTTGATTTTATAAAACGTTGTACCACGGATTTACCTAATGTCGAGGTTGATACTTATGCAGGTCTTCTTGCAGACTATGCTCGTCTTAAGGGGGCATCTGCGGTAGTTAAGGGCTTGCGAGCCATTTCTGACTATGATGATGAATTCCGTCAGGCTCTCACCAATCAGAAGCTTAACCCGGAAATGGAAACTATTTTTATGGTTTCAAATGCTGAGCATATGTTCTTGAGCTCAAGCGTAGTTAAGGATGTTTGCAAATTGGGCGGCGACATTACAGATTTTGTCCCCGTTGAAATTTGTGACGATATAAAAAAACGATTAAGAAATCAATGATTCAATTATAAACGAAAGGAACGATTATAATGAGCAACATCGAAACATCACTTGAAAATATTGACAGAATCCTTGCTGAAGCAAAGGCAATGCCTTTCTCAACAAAGCTTCTCATTGATGAGGAGGAGCTCTCAAGACTTGTTGAGGATATCCGTCTTAATATGCCTGTTGAAATCACTCAGGCTAAGAAAATCGCTCAGGAGAGACGCGACATTCTCAATGATGCCGAAGCACACGCTGAGGAAATCATCGATAAGGCTCGTCAAAGAGCAGACATTATGATTGAACAGCACCAGATTACCAAGGAGGCAAAGGCTGCTGCTGATGGTATTCTTCAGCAGGCAAGAGATGAGGCTGCTGCTGTACGTGCAGAGGCTAAGACTCACGCACGTGAGATTATGGATAAGGCTGAGCGTTGGTCTGACGATATCCGCAGAAGCGCAAGCTCATACGTTGAGACAATCATCAGAGATACTGATGAAACCCTTACAAAGAGCGTTAACGAGGTAAGAAAGCTTCGTCAGAGTGTAAGAGATGCGCTTTCACAGAACGCAGGTTCATCAAAGCCCAAATTTGACGAATAATTAAGGTGACTTTGCATAATGGAAAAAGAAAAGTTATGTTTACGCTGTATGAGGAAGATCGGCAACAGTAGTGTTTGTCCCTACTGTCGCAATGAAAAAAGCGCTCCTCAGAAGGAACCTTATCTTCCCCTTAAAACCGTTGTTGGAGGTCGTTACCTTATCGGTAAGGTTGTTGACTCTAACGGTGAAGGCTCTACATATAACGCCTTCGATATGGAGACAAAGCGTCCCGTTACACTCCGTGAGCTTTATCCCAAAGGCTTGCTTACAAGGGGTGAGGGGAACTATTGCCTTGTGAATGTGGGCAAGGCCTCAGAGTTTATCGATGCCAAGGATGATTTCGTTAAGCTCTGGCGCAAGCTTTCCACACTCACCGGCTACAAGGCGCTTACTCCCGCAACAGATATTTTCGAGGATTTAGGTACGGTTTATGCTGTAACCGAATTCCTTGGTGAGGGACAGACTCTGCGCGAATATCTCCTTAACAAGGAGCAGGGCTACATCTCATGGGATGAAGCACGCGTTCTCTTTATGCCCGTGCTTTCTGCTCTCGGTGAGCTTCATGCCGCAGGTATTGTTCACGGAGGTATTTCCCCCACTACGCTTATAATTGACGCTAACGGCAAATTAAGAATTACAGGTTACTGCATCCCCGCAATGCGTACCGAAAAGACCTCTATGGAGAGCGAGCTTTTCGATGGCTATGCCGCTGTTGAACAGTACGGTATGAGTGCAGGTCCCGGTTCATATACCGATATATACGCTTTTGCTGCAGTTCTTTACAGAGCACTTATCGGAAGTACACCTATGAGCGCTGCATCAAGGCTTACAAATGATAAGCTTATGATTCCGGGCAAGTTTGCTGAGCAATTACCCGCTTATGTTATAAATGCCCTTGTGAATGCCTTGCAAATTCTTCCTCAGGACAGAACCGCAACTGCCGAGCAGATGAGGGATGAACTTTCCGCATCGCCGGCGGCAGCAGGTACAGCGGCAGAGGCTTACTCATCGGCATACGCTTCGCTTGATGATATTTATTCCGAGTCAATGTCAACTCCCGAGCCCTTCGACGAGGTGGACGAGGAATTTGAAAATTATCAGCCTCAGGCTCAACCTGTAAAGAAGAGCACGATTGCTGTTCTTGTTATCAGTGGCATTCTGTTCCTTGCAATTCTCATTACCGTGCTTGTGGGACTCGGCTCAAAGGAAAACGGTGAGAATACAGACCTTTCAACGGATGAAGTCTCTGAACTTGTTGAGGACAGTACAGAAGGCGACACTACCGAAGAAGCAACCGATATCATCTCAATCCGTATCCCTGACTTCAAGGGCAAAAAGTACGATGATATCAAGAATAATGAGGAGTACAAGGACGTATTTATCTTCAAGACAGAGTATGAGGACAGTACAGATGAGCGTGGCACCGTTATATCGCAGGATAAAGCGGCAGGCAGAGAAGTGACAAGCGAGGATCTTATCACAATCAAGCTTACGATCAGTAACGGTCTTTCCGTGCCTGACCTTGAAGGTGAAAAGGTTGATAGTGCAGAAAAAGAACTTAAGGATTTAGGCTTCAAGAATATCAAGAAGGAAGCCGCCAAGAAGGCGACCGAGCTTAAGGAAGAAAACAGGGTTTACCGTGTTGCTTACGAGGATCCTGAAACAGGCGATTGGGCAGAGATTTCAGGTGACGGCAGACTTTCTGCAGATGATACAATTATCCTTTATTATTATGCTCCTATAGAGACAACTGCGGAGCCCACAACCGCAAGAAAGCCCGAAACTACTGCAACAACGAGTAGTCAGGATGCCCCTGAGACAACTCAGGGTGGAGAGTCCGCTGAAGGCGATAACGATGAACCTTTGGGTGATGGTTCAGTAGAATAAATGATTTGCAGGGCGGTTTTTCCGCCCTGCATTTAATGTTTTTGAAAATAATGCTTGACAAACGGTGAGGGAACTGTTATTATATTTGAGCAATAAAGCAGAACTGTTCCGTTCTCACCAAACGAGAAGTATTGTTTGGTCAATAGCTCAGAGTTTTACGCACTATCTGCGTCATTTTGGCTTGAACGGAATTTTTCGTTCAGGCTTTTAATATTTTCAGGAGGTGCTTAGGTATCAGCAAGGAAAATCAGATCAATGAGGAAATCAGAGATAAAGAAGTCAGAGTTATTTCTGCAGACGGTGGCCAGATAGGTATTATGTCCGCAAAAGAGGCACTTGCTCTTGCAGAAAAAAGCAACCTTGATCTCGTTAAAATCGCTCCCGGTGCAAATCCGCCCGTCTGCAAGATTATGGATTACGGCAAGTTCCGTTTCGAACAGGCAAAGCGCGAGAAGGAAGCCAAGAAGAATCAGAAGGTTATGGAAATCAAGGAAATCCGTCTTTCCATGAACATTGATACAGGCGACTTTAACACAAAGGTTAACCATGCTTTAAAATTCTTGCGCGACGGCAATAAGGTTAAAGTATCCATTCGCTTCAGAGGCAGAGAGATGGCTCACACAGATAACGGTCTCGTTATTATGCAACGTTTTGCAGAGGCTTGTGCCGAAAACGGACAGGTTGAAAAGGCTGCGAAGCTTGAAGGTCGTCAGATGCTTATGTTCCTTGTACCAAAGGCATCAAAGTAATTGCAAAATTAAGGAGGATTTATTATGCCTAAGATTAAAACTCACTCAGGTGCTAAAAAGCGTTTCAAAATTTCTAAGAACGGTAAGGCTATCCGTGCACATGCGAACAAGTCACACATCCTTACAAAGAAGACAACAAAGCGTAAAAGAGGTCTTCGTAAAACAAATGTTGCAGACGTTACAAATCAGAAGCAGATCAAACGTCTCGTTCCTTACAAATAATTAATCACGGAGGTAACTTACAATGGCACGTATAAAAGGCGCGATCATGACTCGCAAAAGAAGAAATAAAGTTCTTAAGCTCGCTAAGGGCTACTATGGTTCAAAGAGTAAGCTTTTCAAGACTGCTAAGCAGGCAGTAATGAAGAGCGGCAACTATGCATACATTGGCCGTAAGCAGAAGAAGAGAGATTTCCGTCGTCTCTGGATTACAAGAATCTCTGCTGCTTGCAAGATGAATGGAATCAACTACTCAACATTCATCAATGGTCTCAAGAAGGCTGGTATTGAACTCAACAGAAAGATGCTTTCAGAGATTGCTATTGCAGATCCCGAAGGCTTTGCAGCACTCGTTGAAAAGGCAAAGGCTGCCCTTTAATAATCAATCAGTACGCCCGTTCGTAAGAGCGGGCGTTAGATGTTTTATCGGGCTTAATTTTGATAAAGCTATAACCAACTTAAAAGGTGATTTTTACGGAAAAGATTACAAGCAGAAATAATGACCGCATCAAGTTTGCGGTTAAAGTAAAAGAGAAGGAAAGTTTCAGGAGAAGTGAGGGCTTGTTCCTTGTTGAAGGGGCAAGGCTTTGCTATGATGCCGCGTTGAGCGGGGTGCAGATTACCGAGCTTTACGTTACGTCGGATGCAAGGGAGAAGTATGAAAATTACGTAACGCTTGCAGAGGATAAGGCGGAGCGTAGCTTTGAAATTTCCGTTGATGTTGCACAGAAGCTTGCCGACACAAAGAGTACACAGGGTGTTTTCTGCCTGTGCAAAATGCTTGACAAAAGCACAAATATAGGTAAAATAAAATATAATGGGAAATATGTAGCCTTGGAAGACGTTTCAAACCCGTCCAACTTCGGAGCCGTTATCAGGACTGCCGAGGCTGTCGGGCTTGATGGCGTTATCGTAAGCGGTGGTTGTGATTTGTATAACCCCAAGTCCCTGAGAGCGTCAATGGGCTCTGTTTTCAGACTCAACGTGGTTGAGACGGATTACCTGCCCGCTTTTCTCAAAGGACTTGCACAGGAGGGTATGTTTGTGTATGCGGGCGTGCCCGACAGTAATGCCGAAAAGATTACTGAAGTCAGTATGGAGGGTGGCGGTGTTGCCATCATCGGTAACGAAGGTAACGGTATAACTGAGGAAACTATGAATTCTGCCACAAAGCTTGTTACAATTCCCATGAAGGGTAGGGCAGAGTCCCTCAACGCTGCGGCTGCGGCATCGATTATGATTTGGGAAATGATGAGATGAGTAATTGTCCTGTTGAATATTGGATATGGCTGCAGACCGCATTAGGTGCGGGTGCCCGCACCGATGAAATACTGGCTTATTTTGAAAATCCTGAGAGACTATATCTTGCGGGGTCTGAGGAATGGCGGTTATCGGGTCTTTTCACTGAAAAGCGTATTGCAGCTCTGCGGCGCACAACGCCCTCAGAAACGCTGAGTGTTATCAGGGAATGTAACGCCAAGGGCTACACAATAATCACTCCGGATTTACCGTTTTATCCCGACAGGTTCAAGCAATTACCTGATATGCCTCTGGTGATTTATGGTCTTGGTGACTGCAGTGTTATTAATGACAGACTTTCGATCGGAATTGTAGGAACCAGAGATGCAAGTCCCTACGGTACGGAAATTGCACAGAAGCTATCATACAGACTTGCCCAGGCGGGTGCTACCATAGTCAGTGGTGGTGCTTTGGGAATCGACAGCGAAGCCCATGCAGGTGCAATGCTTGCCAAAGGCAGGACAATGGCTTTCCTCGGTTGTGGTCTTTCTTGTGACTACCTTAAGGAAAATGCATCACTTCGGCGTGCTATCACACGTTATGGTGCTCTTTTCAGTGAGTGCCAGCCCTTTGCTACACCCACAAGGCAATCCTTCCCTATACGCAACAGACTCATCGCAGGAGCTTCACTTGGCGTTGTTGTTATTGAGGCGGGAGTTAAAAGCGGTTCGCTGATAACAGCAAGGCGTGCAACAGAGCAGGGGAAGGATGTATTTGCTGTTCCCGGTGATATAGTCCGCACTTCGTTTGACGGTGCAAACCACCTGATACAGAATGGTGCAAAGCCTGTTTTCTCTGCGGCGGATATACTTAGTGAATATGAAATGGAATACGGCAATCTCATAAATATGGATGTTGCAAGACAGAGTGTCAGTCAACTGGATTACGTGGAATACCGTAAGGGCAACAAGGCAACTAAGCCAGGTGCCGGTCCAAGGGCAGCAATAAAGCCTGCGGAGACTAAGTCCGGGGAACCGATGCTTGATGAAAGTGTATCGCTCGAGGCAAAAGCGGTGTATGGAGTATTAAGTGAAGGTCCTGTGCATATTGATGATATTGTAAGGGCAACAGGCTTAAAAATGAATATTGTACTGTCGTCATTGACCGAGCTCGAAATTATCGGGGTCTGTGAACTGACGAGTGGTAAAAATTATAGACTAATCTGAAATTAATTATATTTACTTTTGTTTATCGGAAAGGATGAATAAAATGTCAAAACTTGTTATTGTTGAGTCCCCCGCAAAGGCGAAAACAATCAAAAAATATCTCGGCAATGATTATGATGTTGTTGCATCAATGGGTCACGTAAGGGATTTGCCTGCGGCAAAGCTCAGCGTTGATGTGAAAAATGATTTTGCTCCCAAATATGCAATTATTAAGGGTAAGGAGAAGCTTGTGAAGGACCTTAAGGACAAGGTTTCCAAAAGCGACGCAGTTTATCTCGCAACTGACCCGGACCGCGAAGGAGAAGCAATTTCATGGCATCTTGCCACAATACTTGACCTTGACCTTAAAAATAAGAACAGGGTTAAGTTTAATGAAATTAACGAAACAAGTGTTAAACGCGGTATCAGCAATCCTGAGGTTGTTGATATGGGTCTTGTTGATGCACAGCAGGCTCGTCGAATTCTCGACAGACTTGTTGGTTACAGACTCAGCCCCTTCATCTCACAGAAAATCCGTCGCGGACTTTCAGCAGGTCGCGTGCAGAGTGTAGCAGTAAGACTTATTGTTGACCGTGAGGAGGAGATTGCAAGATTCAATCCGGAGGAGTATTGGTCAATCGACGCTAAGTTTATCTCCAACAGAAGAACCTTCTCCGCAATGCTTACTGCAGATGAAAACGGTAAGGTGAAGATTGATAGCAAGGAGCAATCCGATAAGTACCTTGAACGTCTCGAAAATGCAGACTATCTTGTTGATTCTGTCAAAAAGGGTACTCGTAAAAAACAGCCCTCACCACCCTTTATCACATCTTCAATGCAACAGGATGCTTCAAGAAAGCTCAATTTCCAGGCTCAGAAAACAATGAAACTTGCACAGGAACTTTACGAAGGTGTTGAGATTGACGGCTATGGTGCAACGGGTCTTATCACATATATGAGAACTGACTCACTCCGCATTTCAGAGGAAGCAAGAGCAACCGCCAATGACTTTATTACAAAAAATTACGGCAGTAAGTACCTTCCCGATAAGCCCCGTTACTTTAAAACACGTGCAAATGCACAGGATGGTCACGAAGCAATCCGTCCTACAAACGTGGCTATTACACCCGCTATTGCAAAGAAGAATCTTTCAAATGACCAGTATAAGCTTTATAACCTTATCTGGTGCCGTTACGTCGCAAGTCTTATGGCTCCCTGTGTACAGGATACCGTTAAGGTTGAAATTAAGGCGGGAAAACCCGGTGCAGAGGGTTATTGTATTTTCTCTGCGAGCGGTTATTCGATAAAATTTGACGGCTTTACAGCTCTTTATGAGGATGCGGTTGATGATGGTGACAGCGAAAGCGCAATTCCTGATATCAAAACAGGTGATATACTCAAGCTCAAGGAACTTAAGGGTAATCAGCACTTTACACAGCCCCCGGCACACTACACAGAAGCATCACTTATCAAAACACTTGAAGAAACAGGTGTCGGTCGCCCCAGTACCTATGCCTCAATCGTAAGCACGATTATTAAGCGTGAGTACGTAAAACGTGAGAGCAAGCTTCTCAAGGCAACGGAGCTTGGCTGTGCTACAACCTCACTACTCAAGGATCGCTTCCCCAAAATTGTAAATACAAAGTTTACTGCATCAATGGAATCAAAGCTTGACGAGATTGACAGCGGTGAATGTAACTATATCGAAATGCTTCATGAGTTCTATGATGAGCTTGAGGGTACGCTTGCAAAGGCAAAGTCCGAGATGCAGGGTCAGAAGATTCAGCTCCAGGAGGATATTACCGACGTTAAGTGTGAAAAGTGCGGTAGAAATATGGTAGTAAAAACAGGTCGCTTTGGTAAATTCCTTGCTTGTCCCGGTTATCCTGAGTGTAAAACAACCAAGCCCCTTGTCGAGGAAACAAATGCAACCTGTCCCGAATGTGGTGGTAAGGTTATCGGTAAAAAGTCAAGACGTGGTTATCAGTTCTATGGTTGTGATAACTATCCCACATGTAACTTTATGACTTGGGATAAGCCCACAGGTGACAATTGTCCCAACTGTGGTAAATCACTCTTCAAAGGCAAGGGTGGGCTTATAACCTGTCCCGATGAAAAGTGCGGATATTCCTTCAAGGCACCCCGCAAAAACGCAAAGAAAACACAGGAATAATGACAATGAATGATAAAAAAGCCGTGGTTATCGGTGGTGGACTTGCAGGTGTGGAGGCGGCACATCAGTTGTCAAAGCGTGGCATAAAGGTAACTCTTTATGAGATGAAGCCCCACAAATTTTCCCCTGCACACAGAAGTCCCAAATTAGCAGAGCTTGTGTGCTCCAATTCACTTAAAGCAGAGCGTTTGGGCTCTGCAGCGGGGCTCCTTAAGGCGGAGATGAGACTTTTCGATTCTATATGCCTTAAGGCGGCTGATATTGCAAAGGTGCCGGCAGGCGGTGCTCTTGCAGTTGACAGAGACGTTTTCTCAGATGAGGTAACAAAGGCAATTGAGGCGGATGAAAACATCACCCTTGTTCACGAGGAGATTACGGAAATCCCTGCAGATTGTACGGTAATCGTTGCCGCAGGACCTTTGATGTCCGATGCTCTCGCAAAAAGCGTTGCCGATTTGTGCGGTAAAGACTTTCTTGCATTTTATGATGCCGCCGCACCAATTGTGACAGCAGAAAGCATTGATATGGAAAATGCCTTTACCCAGTCACGTTATGACCGGGGCGGTGAGGATGACTATATCAACTGTCCTCTTGACAAGGCTCAGTATGAGGAGTTCTACGAGGCACTTGTCAAAGCTGAGAGTGCCGAGCTTCACTCCTTTGACAAGCGCAAGGATGTTTATGAAGGCTGTATGCCCATTGAGGTTCTTGCTTCACGTGGGCAGGATGCTATGCGCTACGGTCCCCTGAAGCCCGTTGGACTTACAAATCCGAAAACAGGTCACAGACCCTGGGCAAACCTTCAGCTGCGCAAGGAAAACAAGGACGGCACAATGTATAACCTTGTGGGCTTCCAGACCAATCTTAAATTTCCTGAGCAAAAGAGAGTTTTCTCAATGTTTCCCGCGCTTAAGAATGCGGAGTTTGTGCGCTACGGTGTTATGCACCGCAACACTTTCCTTAATTCACCGGGGCTTTTGTCATACGATTTCAGTATGAAGAAAAATCCCAACATATATTTTGCGGGTCAGATTTCGGGTGTAGAAGGGTATATGGAGTCTGCATCATCGGGGATTCTCGCAGGCTATAACGCGGCAAGGCGCATCTTTGGTGAAGAACCTGTATTACTCCCTAAAATCACAATGATGGGTGCGCTTTCACAGTATATCAGTGATGAAAGTGTGAAAAATTTCCAACCTATGGGTGCCGCATTCGGTATAATAGACCCATTGGAAGAAAAAATCAGAGATAAAAAGGAACGCTATCAAGCACTTGCAGAAAGAAGTATGGAATACTTCAAATCAATAGAGCTATAATTAAGAACCGAGGTTATTATGAGTATATCAGAGTTTGAACAAGTAATCGGTTACGAATTTAAAGACAAATCGCTTTTGGAGAGGGCACTTACCCACTCATCCTACGCCAACGAAAAAAATCTTAAATATGACAATGAACGGCTTGAATTTCTTGGTGACTCAGTTCTGGGCTTTGTGACGGCAGAATATCTTTTCTCAGAATTCAAAGCTCGTCCCGAGGGTGAATTAACAAAGCTTCGTGCCGCTACTGTGTGTGAAAAATCACTCTTTAAATTTGCCGAAAAGATTTCCTTAGGCAAATATATCTTTATGGGTAAGGGTGAGGAGCATTCAGGCGGCAGAAACAGACCCTCAATTGTTTCGGATGCATTTGAGGCGGTTATTGCCGCAATGTACCTGGATGGTGGTATTGAGGCGGTTAAGCCATATATTCTGAGCTTCATTGCGGATGCCATCAAGCACGAGGCAAGCTTCAAGGATAATAAATCACTTCTTCAGGAAGAGGTGCAGAAGACTAAGGGCAGCACAATCGTCTATGAGGAGTTGGGTCAGACAGGTCCCGATCATCAGAAGGTGTTCTCCTTTGCCGTTAAAATCAATGGTGAGGTTGCAGGTACAGGCGAAGGTAAAAGCAAAAAAGAAGCTGAGCAGGCGGCAGCAGGCAATGCCCTTCTGAATCTTAAGAAATGAAGCACGCCAATATTTCACTTTTTGTACCCCATATGGGTTGCCCACACCAATGTTCGTTTTGTAATCAGAAAACGATTTCGGGATCGGTGAAGGAGCTGACTCCTGAGGAGGTTACAGAAGCAATCAATAAAGCGATAACTGACGGTATTGACCCTCACAATACGGAGGTTGCCTTCTTCGGTGGCAGTTTTACCGCCATTGAAAGGGCATATATGGTGTCGCTTCTTAAGGCGGCATATCCCTTTATAAAAGAGGGTAAGTTTGCGGGAATAAGAATTTCCACAAGACCCGATGCCATTGATGACGAGGTTCTAGGTGTTTTGAAGGACTTCGGTGTCACCGCTATCGAGCTTGGTGCACAGAGTACCGACCCTGAGGTTTTAATTAAAAACAAAAGGGGACATACACGTGAGGAAATTTTCACTGCTTCACGTCTTATAAAGACAGCAGGTTTTTCCCTGGGGCTTCAGATGATGACAGGTCTTTTGGGCGATACGGATGAAAAAGCCCTGCAGACCTGTGATGATATTATTTCTCTTAAGCCCGACACAGTTCGCATTTACCCCACAATCACCCTTGAGGGCACACACCTTGGTGAACTCTATAAGGCAGGGGAATATAAACCGCAGACACTTGAAGGTGCGGTTTCACTTTGCGGTAAATTACTTAAAAGATTTTATGATAACCATATTAACGTGATACGTCTGGGGCTTCACTCTGGAGGTAACGTAGAGGAAGGTTATATTGCGGGACCTTATCACCCCGCGTTCGGTGAAATGTGTCAATCTGCCGTGTATCTTGAAAATGCGGTTGAACAACTTAAACCATTTGATACCGATAATAAAAGCTTCACCCTTTTTGTGAATCCCTCGGAAATATCAAAGATGACGGGTCACAAGGGTTCTAACAAAGAAAAACTACGCTCTATGGGGTACAACGTATTCGTAAAGGGCGACAGTACATTGAATAAGTACGAGATAAAAATTGCAGGAAATTAAACGAAAGGTAGAGAGTATATGTATCTCAAAACCATCGAAATGCAGGGATTTAAATCATTCCCTGATAAAACCGTTCTTGACTTTGGCAAGGGTATAACAGCGGTTGTTGGTCCTAATGGTAGCGGTAAGAGTAATATCTCCGATGCTATGCGTTGGGTTCTTGGTGAGCAATCAACAAAAAATCTGCGCGGCTCAAAAATGGAAGATGTTATTTTCAGCGGAACCGATTCAA
>JAZNLJ010000096.1:0-7156 GCA_045579005.1 Acutalibacteraceae bacterium
CTCTCCTCTCAAAAAAAGCATTGTGTAGAGATATCGACACGCCTAACCCCGACCCATTCTATAAAGAATTAGAGGATAGAATTCTCACCAGGGTTAACGAACTCAATATCGGTGCACAAGGCTTTGGCGGTGACATAACCGCCCTTGCGGTAAATATAGAAACTGCCCCCACTCACATTGCGGGACTTCCTGTGGCGGTAAACGTAGGTTGCCACGTAACACGACATGCAGAATCAGTTATTTAAGGCTCTGCTTGATTTCCTCGTAGATTTCCAGTATTCTGAATTTTACAATATATTTACCATTACTGCTGACGATTTCTTCACCTCCGGGTGTAAGCACGTCGGCAGTTTTGTTTTTGTCTGCCTCAATATTTCCTGCTACGGGAATGCACAACGGAGGAAACATCACACACCACCAATTTTTTCCCTTGCCCTCTCCGAGAACAACCCGCAAGGACATATATTCCCCTGCAGGAAATGTAAGATTGCCGTATTGACGAGTGGTGTAATACTCTGTACCAAGAGTAATATCCGCTTTGTAATCGAAATCGTTTTTTTTGAGCGTTTCGTTCGCAATGCTGAGCAACGCTTCTTTTGATGCTTTAAAATATTCGATAGCGTTATCCTTGTTCACTTCACCGCTGAGCATAGCGTTATTTTTTTCAAGAAGTGCATCGCGCACTTTTAATTTCACCTGTTGGTCTTGTGGTGAATCACTATTGGCTATGACGTGCAAACGCACAACATTTTCCTTTACGCTCCCTGCCGAGGTACAAAAAAACACCGTGGAAGCAGATAAATACAAGCTCAGCACAACTGCTACCGAAGCAAGAAGCACCCTGTCCCTGCGGATATTAATTGATTTATTCTTAAACATAACAAAACCGTCCTTTCATTCTGTCTGAATTTTTGGACGGATTCTGTTATTTTATTCACTTGTTTTAGTCGATTATTCTCACACCATAGCCTTCAGGTGTGCAAAGATAAACATTTTTGAATTTGATTTTTAGTTCCTCAACGGCTTTTTTGGCATTTCCTGCTTCCTTGAATATGCCGTAAACAGCAGACCCTGAACCTGTCATACAGGATGCCTCTGCCCCGTATTTAGTGCAGATTGCCTTGATATCAACTCTTCCGGGTATCTCGAGAGCCTGTTCAAATACATTTGAGCAGAGCTTCAAAGCCTCGTCACTTCTGCCGTCTGCAAGGAGCTCCATCATCCTATAATTCTGCGGGTGCTTCATATGTTCCAATGAATCAACCGCGTCGTAAGCCTCTTTTGTGGAAACACCATCCTCAGGCTTAACCACAACAATATGATAATCCCCAAGGTCTGGAAGAGGTGCCACAACTGCACCTGTATCAAGCGCAAGGGCAGTACCTCCAACGATACAGAAAGGAATATCCGCGCCCACCTTAACGCCAATGCGGCAAAGCACCTTTTCGTGGTAATTTGTGTCAAACAGTTTATTGAGAGCAACGAGCACCGCCGCACCATCTGCACTTCCGCCACCCATACCTGCACAGAAGGGTGTTACCTTATTAATATGTATGTGAACACCGTTGTTTTCGGCAATCCCTGCATATTCAAAAAATTTCACAGCACATTTGTAAACTATATTTCTGCTGTCGGTTGGTACACCCGGAACAGTACAGGAAATGGTAATATCCTCACTCTCGGTCCTTTTTACTGTAATTGTATCGCCAAGACTTATGGACTGCATAATAGTAAAAAGACTGTGGTAACCGTTTTCCTTTATACCTGTTATATCTAAAAGTAAATTGATTTTAGCATTCGCTTTAACAGTGAGTTCCATATTCTCACTCCTCTCACAGCATATTTTAACACAACAAAAAATAAATTTAAAGGATAATATATCCATTTTTATATCATAATTTTTGAATTTACTCTGTTATTTTGTAATTTTTTGTGTTAATATATTTGCTTGGAAGAATTAATCTTAAGGAAGGAACATCTTCAAGGAAGGATATAATATGAGCGATATTAAAATTATTGACCTACACACACATACGGATAACTCCCCCGACGGTAATCATTCTGCTACATATATGTCAGAAATTGCAGAGCAGAACGGCATTCAGACAGTTGCATTTACCGACCATTGCGAGGTTGACTATTTTTATAAGGATGAGTATGACCGCCGCACAATCCAGAGCTATCTTGAAATTTCAAAGGCGAAGGTTTCTTTTGATGGCAGGCTTGAGGTGCTCCGCGGTATCGAGTTGGCACAGCCTCATTACATCCCTGAGCTTGCAGAAAAAATTATAAATATGCAAAAATATGATGTGATTATCGGCTCCATTCACAACCTCCGCGACATGGAAGATTTCTACTATTTCAAGTCCTTTGACGGCTACGTTGTTGAGGACCTTATGAACGAATATTTTGATGAGATTCTCAATATGTTACAGTGGGGTAACTTTGATATTCTTGCACATATCACATATCCCTTCCGCTATATTTTCAACCTCTGCGGCTACGTTGAGGACATCAATAAATATAAAAACAAGGTGGATGAAATTCTTAAGCTTTGCGCTGAAAAGGACAAGGCACTCGAAATTAATATGGGCGGTCTTAAGTACCCAATCAATATGCCTGCACCCACCCTTGAAACAGTAAAAAGATACAAGGAATTAGGCGGCAGACTTGTGAGCGTAGGCTCCGATTCACACTATGCCGAGCGCATTGGCTTTGGTATACCTCAGGCCTATGAAATTGCACGCGAAGCAGGCTTTGACTTCGTTGCAAAGTTCAACGAGCGCAAGGTTTCAGAATTTCCCATCAAGTAATTTTTATACTGTATATTACACTTTTTTGCAGTATAATTCAATTTTATACATTTTATTCAGGGTTTTGAACAATGTAATTTTTGTAAAGCGTGATGCTTGTCATTGTTCAAAACTCTGTTTAAAATGTTTACAACTCTCTGTTATTTTCTTTTTTTGAATTTTGAAGAGTCAAAAAGCGTAAAGCAACTAACTTTACTTCTACACTTTTATAAACATTAGACCTTAATCGACAAAACTGTATATACATCTTGCCACAGAATTAACATTGTTGGAAAATTTTTCTACAGTAAAAGAAAGGAGTGGTTTTCTGAGAGTAATTGAATACACAATTCCACCGGAGTATGACGGCTTTCCGCTTGTACATTATCTCCGCGAAAAGTTAAAATTATCTGCATTTATTGTCCGTATTTTCAGAAACACTCCCGACACAATTTTTATCAACGGTGAGCACATCCGTGTCATCGATAAAGTGAAATGCGGTGACCTTCTCACACTCAGAATTCCCGAAAAATCAACGCCCCCTTTATTGTGGGAAAAGGAGCTTGACATCATATTTGAGGACGAGGATATTCTTGTTATAAACAAACCATCGGGCATCTCCGTTCACCCCACCTTTAACCATCCCAACTTTACACTTTGCAACGCAGTTGCCAACTACCTTATCAAAACACACAATGAGCCTGCCGCAGGCAGAGCTATCGGCAGACTCGACAAGGTAACATCCGGTGTAATGGTATTTGCAAAGAACATCTTAGCTTCATCCAAGCTTAATGGAAATATACAAAAAATATACAATGCTCTTGTATGGGGCAATACAAAAAAAGATGGTACAATAAACGCCCCTATATTCCGTCCTGATAAGGGTAAGACCTCACGCTGTGTTGACGAGCGCGGTGACGAAGCAATCACACACTACAAAACAATTGCACAAAGGGATAACAAATCCTTTGTCGAGGTTACAACCGAAACAGGCAGAACTCATCAGATAAGAGTTCACTTCAATCACATCGGGCACACTCTTCTGGGTGACGATATGTACGGTGGCGAAAATACACATTATATAAGACGCGCCGCACTTCATTGCAGACAGGTAAGTTTCACACACCCCGTTACTGATGAACATCTTACCTTCGTGGCACCTTACCCTGAGGATATGAAAAATGAATTGAAAAAAATGGTTGACAAGAGTGATAATATCTGTTAAAATACCATTTGCCGCATATTAAGGGCGGGTGTTTTGTTATGCCCATAAACACATTTTTCATTTGTGTGCCTTGTTAGCGAGACTGAAAGAAAGCAGGTAAAAATCTATGTACGCAATCATCGAAACAGGCGGAAAACAGTACAAAGTTGAGAACGGCGATGTTATCTTCATCGAAAAGCTCGAAGTTGAAGCTGATTCCACTATAACCTTCGATAAGGTTATCGCAGTCGGTGCAGACGATGGCATCAAGGTTGGTGCCCCCTATGTTGACGGCGCTTCAGTTAGCGCAAAGGTTATCAAGAACGGCAAGGGCAAGAAGATCGTTGTTGCAACCTACAAACCCAAGAAGAATGAAAAGCGCAAAATGGGCCACAGACAGCCCTACACAAAGGTTGAGATTTCAGCTATCAATGCTTAATCAATGATTAAAGCTAAATTTTTTCATTCAGACGGCGTCCCAACAGGGTTTAACGTAAGCGGTCATGCAGGCTACGGCATAAGCGGTGAAGACATTGTTTGTGCATCGGTTTCATCAGCAGCATATATGGTTGCCAACACCATTACAGAAATAATGGAGGTAAGGGCAGACATCACTGTTGATGACAACGGCTCAATGGCACTTAAGGTAGCCCTCGACGACGCAAACAGAACAAAAGATATATTGCTTGGTTTTGAGCTTCATATTTCAGAGCTCAGTAAGCAATATCCCCAAAATGTCACGATAACTACTACGGAGGTGTAACGAATGCTTAAAATCAACATCCAGTTATTTGCTCATAAAAAAGGTATGGGTTCAACCCGTAACGGCCGTGATTCAGAGTCCAAGAGACTTGGCGCTAAGAGAGCAGACGGCCAGCACGTTCTTGCAGGCAACATCCTTGTAAGACAGAGAGGCACAAAGATTCATCCCGGCACAAACGTAGGCAAGGGTAAAGACGATACTCTCTTTGCACTTGTTGACGGTCAGGTTCGTTTCGAGCGCCTTGGTAAAGACAGAAAGAAAGTTTCTGTTTACCCCGTTGAGCAGTAATTAATGCTGAACATTCAGTCAAAAACCTACCCGCTCGGGTAGGTTTTTTATTTTTGTATAAAATAAACTGCTTATACAATAATATATATAGTGATTACAAAAACTGTAAAAAGAGCCATTACAATCCAAATTAACAAAGTATTCACAAATATTTTTGCACAAACAGTTGACAAAACCCAAATTGTGGGGTATATTATTAACAGAGTTAGCACTCACTACATCAGAGTGCTAATGAGTGCTAAAACCAAGGAAAGGTGTGAGACGCGTGTCAGCACTCACGGAGCGCAAGAAACAAATTCTCGCAATTATCACAGAGCGCTACATTGCAACCGCCGAGCCTGTTGGCTCAAAGGCAATATGCGCATATATGGGCAACGCTGTCTCCTCCGCCACCATCCGTAACGATATGGCAGACCTTGTTGAACTTGGTTTACTTGAACAGCCCCACACATCGGCAGGCAGAGTCCCTTCTCAGGCAGGCTACCGCTACTACGTTGATCACCTTATGACAAGCTACGAGCTTGGTGTTGACGAACAGGAACGCATTAAGATATGGCTCCAGTCATTTTCAGGCGAGCCCGACAAGCTACTTGAAAAAGCAGGAAACATATTAGCGGAGCTTACAAACTGTGTTGCGGTCTCCTCCTCCCCCTCTGACGATGAGGCTTTCATCCGCAGGATTGAGCTTGTACCCTTGAGCGACCACACGGCAATGATTGTTCTCCTTGCAACCTCAGGTATCCTAAAAAGTGCAGTTGTAAGGTGCGAAGCAGAAATAAATGTTGAAATCGCAGAAATTTTCTACAACATCTGCCAGACATACTTTACCGGCAGGAACGTTGCAGATATAACGCTTACTTTTATACAGACGTTGGTTGCTTCCCTTGGTGATAAGGTTTTCGTTATGTCACCCTTCCTTTGTGCAATATCGGACCTTTGCGGTGCGGTAAAAACAACAGAAATCCACCTTAAGGGGCAAAACAACATCCTCAATCACACAGAGCTTTCTGAGGATGCCTTCAGGCTTATGGACTTTATGCACAGGGGCACACCGCTTGAGTCCATAATCAATTCGCAGAAGAAACCACTTAATGTTTCAATAGGAACCGAAAACCCTTATAGAGAGCTTAGTAACAGCACAACAATTTTTTCAAAGTACTCAGTAGGTGAAAGAGATAGCGGTGCAATCGGCATTATCGGTCCCACAAGGCTTGATTATGCAAGGCTGATTTCAACAATCCGTTACCTGGCAGGTGTTATCGGCACTATGCTTACAGAAACTTTGGATGAATAGGAGATAGAAAATGGCTACAGAAAATCAGAACCCCGAACTTCAGGAAGAGGTAGTTGAAAAAGAAGCTACCCCCAAAAAAGAAAAGAAAAAACGTTCCGACAAAAAGAGCGAAATTGAGGCACTCACAAACGAGCTTGCCGCACTTAAAGACTCACATCTGAGAACACTTGCAGAGTACGACAACTTCCGCAAACGTTCACAGAGAGAAAAAGAAGCACTTTATGCGGAATGCAAGGCTTCAGTTATTAACGCACTTTTACCCGTAGCTGATAATTTCGACAGAATTTTTGCAAATCCCGACGGAACACTTGAGGATTACAAAAAAGGTGTTGAAATGACATTCAAACAGTTCAGCGACGTGTTCAAAAGCCTCGGCATCGAACCGTTCGGTGAGGTTGGCGAAGAATTTGACCCCAACATTCACAATGCAGTAATGCACACAGAAGACGATTCGGTAGGCGAGAATACAATCACAACAGTAATTGTCAAAGGCTATAAGCTCGGCGACAAAATCATCCGTCCTGCTATGGTAGCGGTGGCGAACTAAACATATTGTTATTTGGAGGAAAACTATTATGGCAAAGATTATCGGTATCGACTTAGGTACAACAAACTCATGTGTATCAGTTATTGAAGGCGGCGAGCCCGTTGTTATCGCAAATGCAGAAGGTGCAAGCACAACTCCGTCAGTTGTAGGCTTCGGCAAGAACGGCGAGAGAATGGTTGGCCAGGTTGCTAAGAGACAGGCTATCACAAACCCTGACAGAACAGTTTCATCAATCAAGCGTCAGATGGGTACAGACTATAAAGTAACT
>JAZNLJ010000097.1:0-10234 GCA_045579005.1 Acutalibacteraceae bacterium
TGGTTATTTTTTGTATATGATGCACGGAGTCGAAAAGGGCAATTGCGTAGCAATAAAAACAGTCCGGGGGACTGTTTTGGTGACCGTGTGCGTGCCGAAATGCGCAGAAGCATTTCGGGCGACTCTCGCCATCTCCACCAAAAAAGTAACCACCCTCATGGGTGGTTATTTTTTGTATATGATGCACGGAGTCGAAAAGGGCAATTGCGTAGCAATATAAACATTCCACAAAAAACACAACCCCCGACACCGTTAACACGATGTCGGGGGTTTACTAAACTTATTTAATTGTTAGTTAATTAACCGAACAAACCGCCGATAAGCTCAAAGAAGTATGTGAACAAACCAAAAATGATGCTAACAATTGTGTTGGGCATTACAACTTCCTGCTGATCCTTTTCTGAGGGGCCGATTGAATAATTGAATACCTTTTCATCCTCAACGCCAGTAGTAACCCAACTGAATGATTTTTCACTTTCATCTTCACAAAGAACGTTCTGACAAGTGGGGTCTTCACACATATCGCAAATGATAGCCTCTGCATCTGCACCGCAGTTTTCACACTTCTCACCTGTAAGTTCGCCACATTCTTCACAGAAGAAGATAGGTTCACCGTGGTTGTCACAAACGCAAACTTCTTCAACGTAATTAATTACGAGAGCGAAGTTACCGAAATCAGTGTGAACGTAGTTCACGTCGTAGCCTGTAGCCTCTGTAAATTCACCCTGGTGCTCATCGTTTACCCACCAGCTAACAGGACGGAATCTCTTTGTGCCTGCAACAACATTTTCGTTATCCATACCGCTACCGAAAGCTGTAAAACGAACCGTTTTGTGATAAATGTACTCAGGAAGAAGACCTACAGCATCGTTGTTATCTGCAGAGTAAATCTTTTTGCTACCTTCATCAGCAATTGTATCTGTTGCACCACAACCATTGGTACACTTTGCTGTTTTTGTACCATCAGCATCATAAGTAGCGTCACCGTTTGAAACGTACTTATCAAAGCTATGTGCATTTACCTTGAATGAAAGCTCAACTGAAAAAGAAGCTTTTACCTGATCGCAAACAAAGTCAAGAGTTGTCGTGTAGTCTGCAATAGCAAGACCGGCCTTGGGCTGAATAGAAATAACAAGGCTTTTCTCTGGTGCGAGAGCAAGAGTTCCGCTTACAACGCTGATGTTATATGTATCACTTGTGGGAAGTGTATAGTTAAGTGTAACGTTACCCTCATTGGTAATTGTGATTGTCGCTGCTTCGGGTACTGAATAATCCTCGCAGACTGAACCAAAGTTAGTGCCGCTGATTTCGGTATCAGCATCGATGACAACCTCAGTCCATACGGGAACGTATGTAACCTCGCCTGTAACAGTTGCTATTTTTTCACCGACAGCTATTTCATCTACTACAGGAGTGAAAACTTCTTCACCGTTGGGACCTTCTGTAATCTCAATAACAGTTGCTGTCCAACCGGTCTGAACAAAACCTTCACGAGTAAAGATTGCACCGGGTGCAGTTGTATTCTTACCAAAGTTCACTTCTTTGGTCTGTACAGTACCTTCACCAAACTCACCACCGGCGAAAGTTATCACATATTTATTAACTAACCAATAAGGATAGAGGTTGAGGTTTTTTGTAATCTTCTGAATTTTATTGAGATCATAGTTTTTTGTTGTACCTCTTGCATTGGTTGACCAACCTGCATGTGTGTAACCTGTACGAGTATAAGTTACACCCAAAAGCTCAACATTCTGGTTTCTTTCGATACCATCCTGAACATACTCTTCAGTTTCTTTGGCATAGTTACCCGGCTTGTATTTAACTGAATAAGTTGTAGCAGCAAAAACAGACACGCTGAATGCTGAAAGGAGCATAAGCGCAACCATAAGAACAGCTACGGATTTTTTGAAGCTTGTCTTCATGTGATATTCCTCCAATTAAAAAGTTAGACTTTTACCATTGAATTATAACACATTTGTCAAGAAATTCATATTATCACTTTCAACAAACATAAGACAAAAAAACTGTGAAACTTCCCAATATATTACAAGAAAATCATTATATTTAACAATATATGGCAGAAAAAGCATTTGGAAACAATATTTCAACTACACTTGATTTGTTACTGATTTCGTGATATTCTTTTAGATAATTTTATGTGTTGGTGGAACTATATGAAAATTGGTAATCTTGAAATAACTGAAAAGGCTGCTCTCGCCCCTCTTGCGGGCGTAGCAGACAGAGCCTTCCGTGAGCTTTGCCGCAGCTATGGTGCTGCGTATACGGTTGGTGAAATGGCAAGTGCTAAGGGCATAAGCCTTGGGGACAAAAAAAGTGCAGAGCTCTTGTTCATAACCGAGCCCGAACGACCCTCGGGTGCTCAGATTTTCGGCAATTCGCCCGAAACAATGGCAATTGCCGCAGAGAGAGCTTTGGAATTCTCCCCTGATTTTATTGACATAAATATGGGCTGTCCCGCACCGAAGGTTGCTTCATCAGGTGGCGGTGCCCTTCTTATGAAGAATCCCGAATTAGCTGCAAATATCGTAAGAGAGGTTGTCAAAGCATCAACCGTACCCGTTACGGTTAAAATGCGCTCGGGATGGGATGACAACAGCATAAATGCGATTGAGCTTGCTAAAATGTGCGAACAGGCAGGTGCATCTGCGATTACTGTTCACGGCAGAACGAAAGTACAGATGTATGCGCCCCCTGTGAATACAAATATCATTAAAGCGGTAAAGGAAGCAGTAAGCATTCCCGTAATCGGTAACGGTGACGTTGTTGACGGCAAATCTGCCGCTAAAATGATTGAGGAAACAGGCTGTGATATGGTTATGGTCGGCAGAGGTGCTCTTGGCAGACCCTGGGTTTTTGCTGAGATAAATGCTTACCTCAATCACGAGGTTATTCTACCAGAACCGCCTGTCTCCCAAAAGATGCTTGTTATGTTAAAGCACATTGAAAAAATCTGCCAATACAAGGGTGAATACGTTGGTCTGCGTGAGGCTCGTAAGCATGCCGCATGGTATACCAAGGGACTCCACGGAGCCGCCAATTACAGGGCTCGGATTGGTCTTATCTCCTCTATGGAGGAACTACAGATAATAGCCGCTGAGCTTATTGAACAAAGCACTTAATTCCAATATTTGTACAATGAAATTACTCATCTCGTATGATAAGATTTATATATCTTTTTCATACGAGGTGATTTTTTGAAAAAACTTTTTTCAGTTGCTCTGGCAACAATACTATTAATGTGTACCTTTGCCGTACCCACACGCGTTTCGGCATCAGGCGCCATTACAGGTGCAGGGCGTGTCAATACTTCCTCCGGGTCTCTTAACGTACGCTCATCCCCATCCGCAACATCTACCGTGAAAGCAAGACTTGGTCGTAACACTTACGTCACTCTGCTTGGTCAGAACGGCTCCTTCTGGTACGTTCAATATGGAAAAAACAGTTATGGTTATTGCCACAAAAGCTATATTGCTCACGTGTCATCTGCAGTAAGATATGTAAAAATATCTTCAGGTACTCTGAGAGTACGAAGCACGCCATCATTGAACGGTTCTATACAGGATAATCTGGCAAAGTCCACACCGGTTACCGTTCATACCGTAACCGGAGATTTCGCACGGATTATTTACTACGGAAATAAGGTGGGTTACGTAAGTAAGCATTACCTTACAGCCACCAAGCCTGTAAATACCTACAAAGCAATAAGCCTTAATGTGCCTGATTATAAGCAAACTGATTCACGCTGGGGCAGTGTAACGCTCGGTAATTCGGGGCAAAGTATAGCTCGTATCGGTTGTGCCACAACAGCACTTGCAATGACGGAAAGCTACCGTACAGGCACGGTTATTTACCCTCACCAGATGGCAAAAAAACTATCTTACACGTCGGGTGGTGCGGTTTATTGGCCAACCAATTACAATGTGAGCACCTCATCGGGCTACCTTACAACCATTTATAATGCTCTGGCACAGGGTAAGCCTGTTATTGTCGGTGCAAAGAAAAGCAACGGTGGGCAACATTACGTCGTCGTGACAGGTATAAAAAGCACAAACACCCTCACAGCGGATACTTTTTATATTAACGACCCCGGTTCAACAACACGCACTACTTTAGCACACTTTTTTAATGCATATCCGTACTTCTACAAAATTCTGTGGGCAAAATAAAGCAAACAGATGTTTTGTATATTGCTACCAAAACAATATGCCAATTTTATACTAAAAAATATTACATTATATTCAAAATAATACTTCCATTTTTACCGCAAAAGTGTTATACTACTTTAGGTTAAATTATAATAGATTTTTTCTGTCGATTTATTCGGTCTGAAATAACATAAATTCGTTTTTAAGGAGTGCGGTTTGTGGAAAGATTTGTTATCCGCGGAGGAAACAAACTCAACGGTAAAATCACAATAAGTGGTGCAAAAAATGCGGCTTTGCCTATTATTGCGGCTTCTGTTTTCGCAGGTGAACCTTGTCGCATTGAAAACGTACCTGAAATAAGCGACGTCAGAATGATGACTAAAATTCTTCGCTTCATCGGTGCAGAGGTTACAATGCCAGAACCGGGTGTTATGGTGGTTGATTCACAGAACGTGAGGGTTGACATCACGATCCCCGACGAAATGACAAGGAAATTACGTGCATCTTATTATCTTCTTGGTACGCTTCTCAGCAAATACGGTTGTGCAAGTGTTGCTCTTCCGGGTGGTTGTTACTTTGGTGTGCGCCCCATTGACCAACACATCAAGGCATTCGAGGCGCTTGGTGCAACAGTTAATACCGACAATGCGGTTGTTAACGTTAAATGCGACGAGCTTTACGGCTCATCAATATACCTTGATGTTGTCTCTGTTGGTGCTACGATAAATGCTATGCTTGCCGCTGTAAAGGCAAAAGGGCTTACAGTCATTGAGAACGCTGCAAGAGAGCCACACATCGTTGACCTCGCAAACTTCCTTAACTCAATGGGTGCAGATATCCGTGGTGCAGGTACCGAGGTTATCAAAATCCGTGGCGTTTCAGAAATGCACGGTTGCACATATTCAATAATCCCCGATCAAATTGAAGCAGGTACTTATATGGTTGCCGTTGCCGCTACAGGCGGAGACGTAATTATCGATAACGTTATTCCTAAGCACCTCGAATCAATCAGCAACAAACTGGAGGATTGCGGTGTTACCGTTATTGAAGGTGACGAAAGTGTACGTATTATTTCAGACGGGGGCAGACCCCGTGCCTGTCGCGTTAAGACAAGCCCTCACCCAGGTTTCCCCACAGATATGCAACCGCAATTTGCCACACTTCTTACTATTTGTGATGGTACCAGCACAGTTGTTGAAGATGTCTGGGATAATCGGTTTAAATACATTGACCAGCTTAGAAGAATGGGCGCAAACATTATGGTGAACGGTGATACTGCACTCATCACAGGTGTTGACTCACTTCACTCCGCGCCTGTTGAGGCTGACGACCTTCGTGCAGGTGCTGCAATGGTAATCGCAGGTCTTATTGCGAAGGGTGAAACCTCAATTGGAAATATCAAGCTTATCGACAGAGGATATGAGAATATTGTCGAAAAGCTCACCGCAGTAGGTGCTGATATTTCGCGAGTTAATTTTGACGAGGAATAAAATATGCTTAAGTTTTGTCCGCTGTTTTCATCAAGCAGCGGCAATTCTGTTTACATAGGCGATAACGAAGGCGGAATTCTTGTTGATGTAGGCAGAAGTGCCAAACAGACTGATTTGATGTTAAAAAATATAGGTGTTGACGTAGATACAATCAAGGGTATCTTCATCACCCACGAACACACCGACCACGTTTGTGGTCTGAGTGTATTTGCCGCAAAGCACAAAATACCCGTCTATGGTGCTCCCGGCACAATACTTGCCTTGAAACAGAAGGGTATACTTTCGGAAAAGCACATTGACATTGCCTTAAATACAGATAACGTTTCCGTTGCAGGACTTAATATAAAACCTGTCAGGATTTCACACGATTGTGCAGACGGCAGAGGTTACGTTATTACAGGCTGTGATGGTATTACGCGTGCTGCCATTGCTACAGATACAGGTTTTGTCTCACCTGAATTACTTGAATCAATAACAGGCTCAAAGATGGTTTATATCGAATCCAACCACGACGTGGCTATGCTTCGCACGGGACCTTATCCATATCCCCTTCAGAAAAGAATCTTATCAAATTTCGGGCATCTTTCCAACGATGCCTGTGCTGATGTTCTTACCGCACTTATCAACAAAGGCACAACACACGTCATTCTTGCTCATCTGAGCCGTGAAAATAACACTCCTCAATTAGCATTCGATACCTCTGTGAATGTACTTAAGGAAATCGGTGCTTTGAACGGCAGAGATTATATTCTTAAGGTTGCAGAGCCTGAAAACGATGATGATATTATACTTGTCTAACAAAAATGCTATGCTCTTTAACAAGCATAGCATTTAATATTTTATATAATTGTGCTTACTACCCTATCAAGTTCTTCTTTAATGAGCTGGTGACCTGCCGCTGTAGGGTGTACTCCATCGGTAGTCCAATAAGTTGTGTCACCATCTGCAGAAGCTTTGTCAAATTCCTCCTGAAGTGGCACGAAATAAAGATTATACTTTTCAGCAACTCTTCGTGCTGCTGCACTTCTTTTTTGTACCTCATCACGGAAGGTATCATAATACATCTCTGTACCTGAACCATTAAGTACAAAAGGCTCTAAAATTATAATTTTAATATCAGGCAAAGCTTCTTTAACTTCTTCGATAAGCATTGAATAAATCATTTCAAATTTTCGGGCTTCTACACCATTTTGAACAGAAAGCTCATGCCAGACATCATTAACACCTATAAGTATTGACATAATATCAGGCTTAAGGTTAATAATATCATCCTTTATTCTGGCGTATAAATCAACTATTCTGTTACCGCTTACGCCTTTGTTAATAAACTGAATTTTACCTTTTTGTTTTTTTAAATATTCTGATGCAAAAAGTATAGGATAACCATAACCAAACAAACAGCTACCTACGCCTTCATCTATATCAACTCTATTTGCATCTGTTATAGAATCCCCCTGAAACAAATATGTTAACATTCAAACTCCCCTTTACTATTAACTGATGTTGTGCTATACTTACTTATTGGGTCCGTCATAGAAGGACTCAGTAACCTCTACCCAAGGGCAATCAATTTTCTCAACAATGTTATTGGGTGCCGCCCAATATACAGCGTTGGCGATAATCTTCTGCACTTCTGGAATATAGTATGTTGGGTTTTCCTCGTGACCGGGCTGGAAATAAAAAACTCTGCCCCTGCCCTTTGTCCAGCAACAGCCTGAACGGAAAACTTCTCCACCCTTGAACCAACCAAGGAAAACGGTTTCTTCGGGTGAAGGAATATCGAAGCGCTCACCATACATTTCCTCTACAGGAATGTTAAAATATTCGGGAATATCTTTTGCAATGGGGTGGTTAGGTGCTATACACCACACTCTTTCGCGGTCACCATCGCGCCATTTCAGTGAACAGGTTGTTCCCATAAGCTTTATAAATGGCTTTGAAAAATGTGCTGAATGAAGTGCGATGAAGCCCATACCACGCATAACGCGGTTATGTATGCGTTCAACTAAATCATCCGGTACACATTCGTGTGCCATATGACCCCACCAAAGAAGTACATCTGTGCTCTCGAGCACATCATCGGGCAAGCCGTTATCGGGGTCGTCAAGTGTTGCTGTTCTGACGTTAAGGTCATCGTTAACATCGAGAAAATCCTTAATGCAGTTGTGAATACCATTGGGGTAAACTGCTTTTACAGATTCGCTTTTTCTTTCATGGCGACCCTCGTTCCAGATTGTAACATTTATCATAATCAAAACACCTCTTTCGGAATATATCTTTATAATATATCAGTAAAGTGGTTTTTTCAAGTGTATATTAGTTATATTCGTATAAATTAATATAAAAATGTGAGTTCGAAACCATCCTCACAAGGCGCAAGCCTGAATCAAAACTATGGAGTATAAAAAATGAGAAACAAAAAAATTCGCGGCATTGCTGCAGGTGCAATTATTGCCGCATCCTATGTTGTATTGACCTACATTGCTGCCGCATTCAACCTGTCAAGCGGTGCAATCCAAATCAGACTATCAGAAGTTCTTACAATACTTCCCGTTTTCACGCCCTACGCTATACCTGGCTTGTTTATTGGTTGCTTGTGCGCAAATCTTCTTACGGGTTGTGCTATTACCGATATTATTTTCGGTAGTCTCGCTACGTTGGTTGGTTCTATCGGTACTTATCTATTACGAAAAAAAGGAGTTTTATCGGTAATTCCGCCTATTTTGTCAAACGCAATTATTGTACCCTTCATCCTCATATATGTGTATAATCTTGAGGGTGCATACCTCTACTTCTTAATTACAGTATTTGCGGGTGAGGTTATTTCTTGCGGTATTTTGGGTCTTTTGTTAAAAAAAGGGCTTGTAAAACACAATATAGATAAATATCTTTAACAAAACTGTTACAGAATCTAATTAAGGGTTTATTTTTAACGAAAAGTAGAGTATAATTCTTACAATAGTTCTTTTAAGGAAGGATAACGTTTCATGATTATTGATGAAGCAATTAAAAATGCAAAAAGAATTCATTTTATAGGAATTGGCGGAAGTGGTATGTGTCCTCTTGCTGAAATTCTTCATTCTCAGGGTCACTACCTTACAGGGTCTGATAATAATGAATCTGATACCGTTAAGAGAATCCGTAATATGGGTATTCCCGTTGTAATGGGGCAAAAGGCCGAAAATGTTGACGGTGCAGATATGGTTGTTTATACAGCCGCATTGTTACCGGATAATCCCGAGCTTGTCGCAGCCAAGGAAAAGGGCATTCCCACCTTTGAACGCAGTAAGCTTTTCGGATATTTCACACGTAAATACGATAACTGTGTCGGTGTTTGCGGTACACACGGCAAAACAACAGTTACCTCTATGCTTACCCATATTCTTATTGATAATGAATTTGACCCCTCTGCAGTTATCGGTGGCAGACTTCCTCTCACAGGCACAAACGGCAGAGTGGGTGAAAGTGACATTCTTGTATGTGAGGCATGTGAATATAAGGACACATTTCTTGACCTTACACCTGACATCAGCGTAATACTCAACGTTGACCGCGACCATATGGAATATTTCAAAACGCTTGAAAACCTTGAGGCATCCTTTAGAAAATTTGCTGATATGTCAACAAAGTGTGTTATTTATAACGGTGACGATAAGAACACAATCGACAGCGTTCAGGGTATTGACAAAAAAACAATGATTACTTTCGGTAAAAGTGATGCTTGTGACTACGTTGCTAAGAATGTTGACTGGAAGGACGGTGCATTCCCCTGCTACGACGTTTACCATAATGGCGAGCTTCTCGGCAGAATTGAATTAAGTGTTCCCGGTGAACACAATGTTCTCAACTCACTTGCTGCAATCTGTACTGCAATGTACCTTGGTGCAAGCTTTGAACAATGCCGTGTAAGTGTAGCAACCTTTAAGGGTGCGGGCAGACGCTTCGAGTATCTCGGTGCTTATAATGGGGCTGATATCGTAGACGACTATGCTCACCATCCTGCAGAACTTGAGGTTACACTCAATGCAGCAAAGAAAATGAGCTACAAGCGTGTGTGGGCTGTTTTCCAGCCATTCACATTCAGCCGCACAAAGATGCACCTCGAAGCATTTGCAAAAGCACTTTCAATTGCAGATAAGGTTGTGCTTACCGAGATTATGGGTTCACGTGAAATAAACACCTACGGCATTTCAACACAGGACCTTGCAGATGAAATTCCCGATAGTGTATGGTTCGATACATTCCCCAAAGTTGCAGATTACCTTAAGGAAAACATCGGTGAAGGTGACTTGGTTCTCACGCTTGGTTGTGGTGATGTTTATAAAATTGCAAAATTGGTTTTAGGTAAAGAATAAAACAACTTAATAAAACTTTAAACCCCTATATAAACAAAAAATGTTTTTATAGGGGTTTAAAAAATCAAAAGTTGCTTGACTGTTAAAGTCAAGCAACTTTTACGTTTAATTAAACTAATTCAAGAATGCACATCTCTGCTGCGTCACCGCGGCGAGCTTCAGTCTTGATTATACGGCAGTAACCACCGTTAACATCTTTGTACTTGGGAGCGATCTCGTCAAA
>JAZNLJ010000098.1:0-3871 GCA_045579005.1 Acutalibacteraceae bacterium
ATGTCCGCTGCTGATTCCCTTTCTCAAAAAAGAGAATGTGGCGGTCAACGGTACCTTCGAGGATGCTCGCTTTGAGTTGAATGTGATGCCGGTGCACTATGCTCACGGGCGGCAGTATACGCGCACAGCTGATAATCTTAAAGATGCTGTGGTTTATGTCGAAGGCGAGGTTGATGCCGAGAGTGGTTATGTATACACAACTACGAGCGGTGCCAACATCTATGGTGCCGAGGGTGCAATGGTAAGATTAACGTCCAACAAGGAGACTACTGTTACATATCAGGCAACTCAAGGCGGCAGGGATGGAAAGGAAATCAGTTATAATGAAATTCCGGTTACCACAGCTAACCTTAAAAATGCTGATGGCACATATGTTGATCCCGAAGTGTTGGGGGATTGTTGCTCGGCATATACGATTTCGGACGGAAAATGGGTTCCGTATAATGCTAACCATACCGAAGTCGTTATCCCGGCTGTCGCACCCACCTGTACCGAGGTGGGCAAGACAGAAGGGGCAAGTTGTTCGATTTGTAACACTGTTATTAAAGCACAAGAAGAAGTTCCCGCTCTGGGACATTCTTATGGCGATTGGACAATAGTTGATGACACCAACCACAGTAAAATATGTGCTTGCGGAGATACTATAACAGCAACACATGGTTGGGATGCGGGAGTGATTACAATATCTGCAACACATACAGCAACAGGAGTTAAGACATATACCTGTGCTGATTGTAAGGCGACAAAGACCGAAGAGATTGAAAAGCTTGCAGGTCATACATATGGAGAATGGGCCAAGGTTGATGATAGCAACCACAGCAAGTCCTGTGTTTGCGGCGATGTGATAACTGAAGGGCATAACTGGGATGCAGGAGTGGTAACGACACCTGCCAACTGCAAGGAATCGGGCGTTAAAACTTTTACTTGTTCAGAATGTAACGGCACAAAAACCGAGGTTACCCCGATTGTTATTGACGGGCATACTTTTGTAGGTTTAAAATGCTCGGTTTGTGGATGTGAAAAAATAGTTACAAGTACAACTTATATGATAAATGACGAAAGTCTTGTAATAAATACCTCATTAATTTCAGAAGTACCCTCAGATTCCATAGTTATAATTGCAACCTATGCAGAGGGAGGAAGAGTACGTGATGTATCAATGACTTTGGCTGACACTCTTGAAGAGGTTACCTTGTCTGCGGCAGACGTTAAAATGATTAAGGTCTTTGTGTTGGACGGAGTTGATAAATTAACACCGATTTCGGTAGTTGAAAAGCTTGAAATATAAAACAACTTATAAAACCATTTAATAAATTAGATAGTCACTATTGATTGGAGGAGAGAAAATGGTGAAAAGATTTTTAAAGAAGGGTGCATCGTTGCTGATAGCATTGTCTATGGTAATTCCGGCAGCTCCTGTACTTGCTGAAGATACGGCTTCTATAACTGTAGAATGCCCCAACGGCAAGCACAGTATTGCGCAGATGGATGCCAAAAAGCCAACCTTCACCGAAAACGGCTGGAAGGCTTATGAATATTGTATGGTTGAGGATTGTACATATTCAACCTTTGAGGCTATCCCTGCACTTGGTGAACCTGAAATCAATGATTACGAAGATTTTATAAGTAATTTGATGCTGCTGGAGATATTCGCAAACGAATATGCAATGATTTATCCCGGCAATGATCCGTTAGAACTTGTGATAAAGTATATCCGTACAGGAGTTGACAGATATAATTCAGGCTCATGGGGTATTATGGCAGGATACGAAGATGCTGCCTTTGCCAATTTTATAAGATTGGTAGAAAATGAGACAAATGCAGAAATTGATAATGTTGAAGAATATCTAAGAGTATCTGCACTTAAAAACATAAATCCGTTTACTCTTCCCAATGGAGATAAAGTAGATTTAGGACATATGTTTGGTACTATGGATATTTCGTACACAAATAAAAACAGCCAGAATCATGCCGACGTCGGTGGCTGGGCAGGCGACCTTGTTGATTTGATATCTTCAGCTGATGCAGACGAGGTCAGCGGTACTGTTGAAGAAATGGTACCTGTTCTTAAAGAAAGCTATTTCCTTAAAAATCCTCAGCCAGAAGATGTATTCAGTTTAAGCGATTTCTATGGTGATTTAGACGCATATTATATCCTGAAAGCTGTTTTAGGTCAGGAATATGGAATTGACCCTGAAACAGAAATGGGAACATTAACTTCGGTAATTATGGAATATTTCACCGACGAGCTTACCGTAAATGACAGAGCAGAATACTTCCTTAAGAATCGTCTTGGGAATGTTGGAACAAGAGAACAGGTAAGACGTGCGGTATATAATGAATATACAGGAAACAAGGTTGTTTCAACCCTTGAAGGTACAAGAGAGTTTTTAACGAGTCCTGAAAATATCAACAATTTAAGAAAGGCTGCTTGTTATACTTTTGCAGATTATATCTGCAGTCTTGCGGGCGACTATATTGAGATTGAAACCAATCCGTATTACTCTGAATTTAACACAGAATATTCACAGCTTGCTCCCGGTATAACACACGAAACCCGTTATGCCACCACTGCAGACGGAAAGCAGATAGTTTATTATGTTGCAACAGCCGACCTATCAAACCCCAATGTTACAGTATATGCAAATTATAATGAAAACGACCCTTCTAAAGGTTGGGCAATGTCCAGAGTTTTAGATCAGGCAAATGCAGCTCAGGAAAAGCACAGCAATCCCGAAAGTGATAAATATATTGAAAACTATCAGGTTGTTGCCGCAATAAATGCAGATGGCTACGATATGACGAATGGCGAGCCTGGCGGCTTGTTGGTTATGGATGGTAAAGAGTGGCACGGCATAAATGCATCTGGTTTCTTTGGTATAACCAAGGATGGCGAAGCAGTTATTGGTACCACACAGGAATATAACACTATTTATAAAGATAAACTCCGTGACGCAGTAGGTGCGTTTGGTGTAACCCTTGTAAAAGACGGAAAGCTGGCTGTTGGTCATACTGACAATTATTATGATGACCGTGCATCAAGAACTGCTGTTGGAATAACCAAAACAGGTAAGGTTGTGTTTATGGTTCTCGACGGCAGACAGGAGCCACGCTCTTGCGGCGGAAGTATGCAGGAGATTGCACAGATAATGCTGGAGGCAGGATGTTATAAGGCGATTAACCTTGATGGCGGCGGCTCAACAACATTTGTTACAAAGCCCGAAGGCAAGGAAGAGCTTGAAGTTACCAGCAAGCCATCTGACGGATATGCGCGTTCAGTAAGTACTTCCCTTATGATGGTTTCAACAGCTCCGTCATCTACAAAGTTTGACCACGCGAGACTTGACAGTGATTATTCATATGTGACAAAAAATACACCGCTTAAAATTACGCCTGTTGGTTTGAGTGCTACAGGCAATGTGGTGGACCTTCCTGAAAATTGCACATGGAAGGTGGTAACAAATGCGACATATGCTTCAGTTTCTGAAAATGGCGTGTTTACGGCAACTGAAGCCCGCACATTTGATATACAGCTTTTATCAGGAGACGAGATAATTGGACAAAAGACGATTACAGCAGTAGAACCTGACAATGTATATTTTGAAAGAAAGACTATGGATATTGTATATGGTTCACGTGTAGACATTCCCATTGCGGCTGTGTTTGCCGGCAAAAATGTTGCAATTAATGAGAATGATATCGAATTGATAGTATCACCCGAATCTGCAGGAACGTTTGATGGATACACCTTCGTTGCTGCCGAGGACGGCGCAATCAAAGGTGCAGAAATTTTCGCAATGCTTAAATCAAATCCAGACGTTGCGAATGTTATGACAATTAACCTTTATAAGCAGGGCGAAAATACTTTTGA
>JAZNLJ010000099.1:0-3148 GCA_045579005.1 Acutalibacteraceae bacterium
TCTACTCTCTTCTCCAGTTCCTTGCAGATAACGCAAGCATTGTATCAAAGGTTGCTTACGGTATCGGTTCAAACAACGGTATTTCTCTCGGTCTTGTAGCTCCACAACCTATCAGACCCCAAATTTATTGTCATTTTCAACAACAACATTTGTAAAGTCTTTCGCCGTTACACCCGAAATTCCCTTTATTATAGCCTATTGTCAAGTTAATCAACTATTAAATATGGTCAATATTAATTTGTGTGTTGTCTTTCTTAACCCACAAAATACAGATATGTAAAGTTTTACAACTTTACAATTTGAGTTGTTATTTGCTGTGTTTTTGAACGTTTTTATATAGCGTTTGTTTATTTTGCACAAAACACTTTTCAGCACCGGAATCGACTTCAAAAAAACCTTACTCTGCAAACCGCACATAAATGACGGCCCATATTTATACAATGTTTACGAAAAATCAACGTAATGGTCATTTCCTGTATTTTTCCCTTGAAAAACCTTCCTCATTTAAGGTATAATTCTGTTGTAATTTCAGTTTCTGAAGAGTTGTTTACTGACAAGTGGTAAACTGTGGGGTATTATTTATGAAGCTTCTGGAAGATAAAATTGTTGCTGAGGGCGTTGCTATCGGCACGGACATACTTAAGGTTGATATGTTCCTCAACCATCAATTAGATGTAGAACTGCTTGATGAAATGGGCAAAGAGTTTTACCGTTTATTTAAGAACTCAGGTGCAACCAAGGTTGTTACCATTGAATCATCAGGTATTGCAATGGCGGTTTTTGCCGCAAAGTATCTTCAATTGCCCGCGCTCTTCGCAAAAAAAAGCAAGCACAAAAACGTGGGTGACGACGTTTACTCTGCCAACAGCTACTCCTTTACCCACGGCAAGGAATACACAATGGTGGTTTCCAAGAAATATCTTAACCCCGGTGACAAGGTGCTTATTATTGATGACTTTATGGCAGGCGGTAACGCTTGTAACGCTTTGATTGATATAATCAGACAGGCAGATGCAGAGGTTGTGGGTATCGGTATCGGTATCGAAAAGGGTTTCCAGCCCGGTGGTGACAACCTTCGCGAAAAAGGCTACAATATCAGGTCTTTGGCAATAGTAGAAAGTATGAATGATGGTAAAATCACATTCAGAAACGACGATTGCTGAGAATATATCCAAATAAAACGGAGGTAAAAACAATGAAAAAGTTCAAAAAAGTTCTCGCTCTTTGTCTTGCAGCATTGCTCGTAGTTGGTTGCTTCGCAGCTTGCGGCGGCACAGAAGAGCCCGAGAGCAAACCCGCAGAAGATGCTGCAAAGGCAGTCAAGGTTGGCTTTATCTTCCTTCACGATGAGCAGTCAACTTACGACAAGAATTTCATGGATGCTGCAAAAGCAGCTTGTGAAGAGATGGGCGTTGAGTACGCTCAGAAGACTCAGATTCCTGAATCAAAGGATTGCTATGATGCAGCTGTTGAACTCGTTGAGGTTGACGGTTGTAACGTAATCTTTGCTGACAGCTTCGGCCATGAGTCATTCCTTATTGACGCAGCAAAGAAATATCCCGATGTTCAATTCTGCCACGCTACAGGTACACAGGCTCACACAGCAGGTGTTGCTAACTTACACAATGCTTTCGCATCTATCTACCAGGGCAGATATCTTGCAGGTGTTGCTGCAGGTCTCAAGCTCAACGAAATGATCGATGCAGGCAAAATCACCGCTGAGCAGGCTAAGATGGGTTATGTTGGTGCTTTCACTTTCGCAGAGGTTATGTCCGGTTACACATCATTCTATCTTGGTGCAAAATCTGTTTGTCCCTCTGTAACAATGGATGTTAAGTTTACAGGTTCTTGGTACGACGAGCAGAAGGAAAAAGAGGCTGCTGAAGCTCTTATCGCAGGTGGTTGTGTTCTTATCAGCCAGCATGCTGACTCAATGGGTGCTCCCACTGCTTGTGAAGCTAAGGGCGTTCCGAACGTTTCATACAATGGTTCAACTATTGCTGCTTGCCCCAACACATTTATCGTTTCTTCAAGAATCGACTGGACACCTTACTTCAAATATATGATTGAGTGTGTACAGAAGGGTACTGCTATCGACACAGACTGGACAGGCACTATCGAAACAGGCTCTGTTGTTCTTACAGATGTAAACGAGAAAGCTGCTGCCCCCGGCACTGTTGAAAAGCTTGAAGAAGTTAAGGCAAAGCTCCTTGACGGTTCTCTCCAGGTATTTGATACAGCTAACTTCACAGTAGAAGGCAAAAAGCTTGATTCTTACAAGGCAGACGTTGATACAGACGAAAAATTCGAGAAGGATACAGAAGTTATCGAAAACGGTGTATTCTACGAGTCAAAGCATCGTTCAGCTCCTTACTTTGACGCAAGAATTGATGGTATCACTCTTCTTGACGAAGCTTATTAATTAGTTTTTTCGGTCTGAGACGAGGCTAACCCCTCGCCTCAGACTAATTTTGAAGAAAGGGCTCTGTCATAAAGCAGAACCCTTTCTTGAGAATTATTTTTCTTCAAGAACGGAGGTTAAACGTGACTAAACAGCCTGCTATCGAGTTAAAAAACATAACCAAAACCTTCGGCAAGGTAGTTGCCAACAAGAACGTTAATCTTACTGCATACCGCGGTGAGATTCTTTCAATACTTGGTGAAAACGGAAGCGGTAAAACAACCCTTATGAATATGATTTCGGGTATTTACTTCCCCGATGAGGGTCAGATTTTTATTGATGAAAAAGAAGCTTCTATCACCTCACCCAAGGATGCTTTCAAGTACAAAATCGGTATGATCCACCAGCATTTCAAGCTTGTTGACGTGTTCAATGCCGCCGAGAATATTGTGCTGGGCATTGAGGATGGAAAATACAACATCAAAGAATCAACCAATGAAATCAAGAAGATAAGCGAGCAGTACGGCTTTGATCTTAACCCCGAAAAGAAAATTTACACCATGTCTGTTTCCGAGAAACAGACCGTTGAAATCATCAAGGTGCTTTACAGAGGTGCGGATATTCTTATTCTGGACGAGCCCACAGCCGTGCTTACTCCACAAGAAACAGAAAAGCTGTTCAGTATTCTCCGTCGTATGCGTGATGATGGAAAATGTATCATCATCATTACCCACAAACTCCACGAGG
>JAZNLJ010000100.1:0-6372 GCA_045579005.1 Acutalibacteraceae bacterium
ATTTTTTACGCTATTTCAAAGCTGTCATACTTGGTTTACTTTGTGATAATCTGCACCGTTCAGCACCGTTTCCACACTACCAAACCAAAAAACTAAACCATCGGTAACTCCCTTTCTTTTTACTTTTCACTTATATATGACAAATAACCGGTAAAACGTCATATTTTTTACACCAAAAAATGAAGTTTGTTGATGTTGCATACTTTTACACACCCCAATTTGGTCAATATAACAAAAACTGACGAATCCGATCAGATTCGTCAGGCTTTTTTATATAAGTATTAACTTAATCTTCCGCTTTCTCAGTTGTGGTTTCACCTTCTGCGAGAGTTGTTTCCTCGCCCTCGGCGGCAGTTGTTTCCTCGCCGATTTTATCCATAACATCAGTTGAACCGTTAATAGAGAATAATGCAGTTTCATTATCGTAGTCTGTTGACCATACGGAGATTGAATATGTATCAAAAAGCTCTTTCACCGTAAGGTCAGGCTCGTCCATTTCCTTCGCAAGCTCTTTAAGCGCATAAGCATCAAACTTACAACGAATCATATTAAGGTTATCATACTCGGTAACGATGAAATCACGTTTGAAGTTTTTGCCGCCCTTTTCAAGACCGAAAACAACGAAATTTGTAATGAAATCATTGTTAAGAGATGTGTAAGCATCCACATCATCATAGTAAATATCAACCCATACAAACTCATCGGTAATGGTTGATTCAACCTTCTTGATGCCCTCTGCAACATCTACAACCTCAGCAGGCTTACCTGCGTGCTTCTTGTTGAACTCCTCAACACTCTGTGCATAGGAGCCACAAATAGTTTTACCTACGCCATCGTTGGTCTTGTGCTCGATATAGAGATTAAATCCTGTGTTAAGAATGTTGTCAAGTGTAACTGTAAGCTCATCTGTAAGACCAACAGCATTGATATAATCATCGGTTGCTGAAAGGTAATACATTACAACATTGCCGCTGTCAAGGAGGCGGAGCTCACCGGGACACTTAACCTGCAAGCCGTTATCAATATAGAAGCAGAACATCGGAACAACATCTATACTGAAGGCATTTTCGGCAAGGTGCTCGCTGAGCAAGGATTCCTTGGTATCATACTCCACTCGGAGGGCTACTCTACCCTTCTCTCTCTGGGCAGTTACGGATTTAATTTTGTCGGAATATTTCTTGAGACCGTCAATGACTATTGTGTCATCAGGCTCGGTAACCGCAACTGTTATCTCCTCGGTGGATTCAACAACAGTTGTTTCTTCCGCCTGTCTGATTTTATCCTTTATTGCGGTTGTGAGTGTTGACACCATAAAGATTGCCACACCAATCACAACAATAAGCAAAACAACTAAAAAAGGGTTTTTCTGCAGCTTATATCCAAAACCTTTCTTCTGCTCCATTTCAATTCTCCTCCTTGGATTTTTTACTCTCGCGAGCCTTTTCTGCGGCTTCGCGCTCTTCGCGTTCTATTTTGTCAGCCTCTTTACCTGCTTTGTTTGCAGCCTTTTCGATTTCACGCTGTGCCTTACGTTCCTCGCGGATTTCCTTCCTGGTGGGCTGAGGTGCAGGTGGTGTATCCGTAAGCTTCATAAAATCAATTTTAGCCATACGTGTTTTGGGAAGCGCATCAAGTATTGTTACTGTAGAGGGTCTTGAGAATTTCTCAAGCTTGCTGTCACAGTACTCCTTGATTACCTTTGCTGTCTCCTCAGGATTTGTTGCAGGTTGAGTAAGGGACACAAACAATCTGATAATAGGCTTGGTGTCAATATAGCCCTGAACGGCACAAGCCTCGTTGATATAATCAAGCTTCAGTACCTCGTTTTCAATATCATTGGGATAAACGTTGTATCCCGATATGATAATCATACGCTTCTTTCTGCCTGTGAAGAAGAGATAACCGTCCTCATCAAGGTAACCCAGGTCACCTGACATTACCCAACGGTTGCCCTTCTTATCAACGTACACACCGTCCTCGTCACTATTGATATAGCCCTTCATAACGGTAGAGCCAGTAATTGCAATTTCACCGATTGTGTTGGGAGGAAGTTTTTTCTGCTTGTCGTCCCATATCTGAACGGTGATACCATCAAGTGGCTTGCCAATTGAGTTTTCTTTGTAAGCACCATGAATATTAGCGGTACACACAGATGAAACCTCTGTAAGACCATATCCGCGATAGAGCCTACCCTTTGCGCCCCATTTTTCAAGCTTGGAGTTAAAGGCATTGAGGAAAGTTTCACTGATAATGTCACCGCCCGCCCACAACAGACGAAGTTTTTTAAGATGCTCGCCATCAAAATTGGATGCCTCGTACATCTTCTTAAACATATTAGGCACGCCAACGATATAGGTAACATTGTATTTTTTAATAAATTTATTCGCCTTTTCAGCAGAGAATGTAGGCATACCGATACAGGTGAAGCCTGCACACATACTGAAATGAAGCACAACACCAAGACCGAAAGCATGGAACAGAGGAAGAACACAAAGTGAAAATTCCTCGCCCGGTGCATGAGGTTCGTCAAGGAAACTGAGTTTATAGGCAAGTGAATTAAGGTTGATATTCGAAAGACGAATTGTCTTGCTCTTACCTGTTGTGCCGCCTCCATGAAGGTAAACAGCCACATCCTCACCATTGTTTTCGACCACAGGAGCCTTGAAATTAAGGTTGCATATTGTGTGATATGATGCTGTGTTAGATGATGGAGTTTTCTGTTTCACCTTGATTTTGGAGTAAATCTTGAGTGCGGGCTTCATCACGGATGAAGCATAATCGGAGCTTGAGCAGACAATTACAAGTCGATTAAGCCTTCTAAGAGTCTCCACATAAGGCTCCATAATAATATCAAGAACAAAAACCGCCTTAGAATGGCTTGTTTTTACAATTTCCTCAAGGGCATCAGCAGGCGTAAGAGGATGCACAATATTGGCGATGGCACCAATGCGGTTGATAGCATAGAATGCAACAAAGCTCTGTGCCACGTTGGGAAGAAACATTGTTACAACGTCTCCCCTTTTTACATTTCTGCTGTCAAGAAAGCCTGCCACAGCCTCAACATCATGCATAAATTTTTTACGGCTGATGAGTGTACCAAAGCTTTCGGCAACATCATATACCCCAAAATCCTTGGTACAATCCCTGAAGTATTCAAAGCAATTTCTGTTTTCGGGCTTTATCATATTTATAAGTCCTTTCAAAAAACATACTTACGTATTATATTTTTATTGGCTCTTTTTGTCAAGTTTACTATCGTTTGTTTGCAATTTCTTCATAATCTTCAATGATATTATAAGCAGAATAGGAAAAATTACTGCGGCAAAAACACCCTTTTTAATATTTTCGTCAAAAAGACTTGTAGCGAAGCCCACAACCGTAGGGCCGAAGGAGCAACCGAAGTCACCTGCAAGAGCAAGTATGGCAAACATAGCCGTACCGCCCTTCGGGAAGCTCTCGGAGGCAAGCGAGAAGGAACCGGGCCACATAACACCAACTGAGAAACCGCAAAGAGCACAGCCAACAAAGGAAAGCGCGGGACTTTTAAGGAAAGTCGCCATAGCATAGGCCACAATGCAGAGTGTTGCACAGAGGGTCATATACTTTGACAAATCGACCTTTTCGCTGATTTTTGAGTAAATTACCCTGGATGTGCCCATAGTAACAGCAAAAAGACTGGGACCTGCAAGGTCACCAACGGTTTTGGATACGTTAAGCCCTGCCTCGGCAAAGGCAGATGCCCATTGGCTCATACCCTGCTCGGATGCTCCGGAGCAAACCATAACCAGCATAAATAATAAGAACTGCTTTGATGAAAACAGGCTCTTCAGGGACATTTTATCCTTATCAGTTGTGAGGGTGGTAATGGGTACCCTCATAAAATAAAAGCCGTTTACAAACGGAATAGCCGCCCATACAAGCGCAAGAGTTCTCCAGTTAGCAATACCGAAAACCGCAAAGAACAAGGTAGATGCCAGCACAACGAACAAGTGCCCCCAGCAATAGAAGGAATGTAAAAGACTCATTGCAGCTTTTTTGTTTTTTATAGGACAAGCCTCAACAATGGGGCTTACAAGCACCTCGATAAGACCGCCACCTGTTGCATACAAGAGAATCGAAATCAGGAGTCCCACATAGGGATCAGGTAATAAATCAGGCAGAACACCCATACCCGCAATACCAATTGCCGAGAAGAACTGTGCCGCAACAATACATCTGCGGTAGCCGATTCTGTCCACATATTTGGCAGAAACAATATCGATAAACAATTGAAACAAAAAGTTTATGGTAACAAGGCCGGTAATCTGCGACAAAGGTATACTGAACTCGTTCTTGAAGGTAAGAAAGAGCAAGGGTGCAAAGTTATTGACGATAGCCTGCACCGCGTAGCCGAAATAACAGGCAAAGACTGTATGATTATAGTTATTTCTGATTGACATATTACCACTTTCTGTCCCGCACATCGGGACACCTCTGTTTTATGAAGGCGGCACGGAATTCAACGTAGCACCCGCACTTCATACACACACCTGATATCAGGTTGTCACATTGCTGACAAAGGGAAAGACGATGAGAATACAAACCCTCATCGGCCCTCTCCCCTTGAGACAATTTATCTATTCTTGCCTTTATATCGTCAAGAATGTCTGCCTCTGCACTTTCATACAAGAGGCATTTTTTACATTCTCTGTTCATTACTTTATGATAAACTTCACAACGCTACAGGGCGGAACGTTTGCAATAAAGCCGTCTGCTGTAAGTGTGAAATCCGTGAATTCTTCTGTTTTGACAATCTCCTTGTTTTCAAAGGTATTGTAGTTGCGCACGTCACCTGTAACTATCTCCGCTACAACTGAGCTTACCGTAAAATCTGCAATCTGACACTTAATCTCGGCTTTCTCGGTAAGAGAAGCGTTTGAAATCGTAGAAACAATTTCACCGGCAGCATTTACAGAGGCGCTCTCTGTAAGGACAGGAGTTTCCTTGTGCTCTTCAAGATAGTCAGTTGTAATATAGCTACCGAGTAGTGTATTCTCCGCATGGGATTTGTACATTTTGAAAATATGATAAGTGGGTGTAAGGAGCATATCCTCACCATCTGTGAGAATTACAGATTGAAGAACATTGATTGTCTGGGCTATGTTAGCCATACGCACCCTGTCGCAATGCTTATTGAAGATATTGAGTGTAAGACCTGCAACAAGTGCATCACGCATCGTGCTCTGCTGATAAAGGAAACCTGGGTTTGTACCCTCTTCAACGTCGTACCATGTGCCCCATTCGTCAACGATAAGGTCGCATCTCTTGTCGGGGTCATGCCTGTTCATCACCTCGGTGTGACGACGTACAAGCTCCTCCATTTTATATGCCTTGCGAATGGTAGTATAGTATTCATCGTCGGTGAAAACAGTTGCACTACCCTTGTGACCCCAATCACCGGGAACTGTGTAATAATGGAGTGAGATGCCTTGCATCTTGTTGCCCGCATAGTGCATTACCTCATCTGTCCACTCGAAGTCAAAGGCATTAGGACCGCAACCAATTTTATAAATGCGGTTATTATTGTCATAATCACGAACGTAAACGTGATATCTTCTGTATTCATCAGCATAATAATGGGGCATCATATTACCGCCACAGCCCCAGCTCTCGTTACCGACACCGAAGTATTTTAATCTCCATGGTTTTTCGCTGCCGTTCTGCTTACGCAATTCAGCCATGGGTGAAATACCGTCAAAGGTGATATACTCAACCCACTCGCTCATTTCCTGAACCGTACCGCTACCAAGGTTACCGTTGACGTAAGAGTCACAGCCAAGCTGACGGCAAAGCTCGAAATACTCGTGGGTACCAAAGGAGTTATCCTCCACAACACCGCCCCAATGAGTGTTTATCATCTTTTTACGACTTTCCTTAGGACCGATACCATCCTTCCAATGGTATTCATCGGCAAAGCAACCACCCGGCCAGCGAAGAACAGGAAGCCCCATTTCCTTAAGTGCTTCAACAACGTCCTTGCGCATACCATTCACATTTGGAATGGGAGAATCCTCACCTACAAAGGTACCCTCGTAGATACATCTGCCCAGATGTTCGGAGAAGGTGCCATAGATATCCTTATTGATTTTTGCAATTCTCTGATTGGGATTAATAAGATACTTTTGCATTACAAACCACCCTGTTGTATTTTTTTGAATTATACCATAAATTGTCTGTTTATTTCAATATAAAATAAAAAATAAGCCCTGCGGGGACGAAATCCCCACAGGGCAAAAACATAACAAAGCAGTGTGATTACCACATATATCCCCACATAAGCTCGTCGTAAATATCCTCGATTATTGCATAGCCAACGGTTGCCATAAACACACC
>JAZNLJ010000101.1:0-19406 GCA_045579005.1 Acutalibacteraceae bacterium
CCGTTGCCGCCATTGCCTGCGATTATTCGAATTTTTGCTTTATCAACAAACATCTTTCTTTACCTCGTTATTTGAAAAAATAGCATACTTACTCATTATCTATCGTATTATACTATATTATTATTAAAAGATAAATAGTTATTTGCAAATTTTTTTACAACTTTTCTCTGTGTTTTGTGAGAAAAAATGTTCGGTTTTTAAGGGCGTTGTGTTCGGTTGAATTATATTGTTTGTTCGACAAATTAATATAAAAATGAGTAAAAAAACCGAAAACGCCACACAAAGACCCAAACAAGGGACTAAAAAACGAAAAAAGTTAGAACATTTGTGTTGACAAGTGTCGATGGTGTGGTATAATTAAATCACAAAAACAAATGTTCGTTATTTGTTCGGAGGTATAAATATGACAACTTTAGCATTAATTAAATTGTTCGCAGAAATATCCCTCATTCTTCTCGGTGCTTATGCAATTTATCGCGAGAAGGATATTGCAAGATTTGAACGTAAGCTTGCAAAATATATAAAAGCATTTTTCAAAGCTGTTTATTACACAATCCTCGAAAAGAGACAGCCTAAGGTTAAAAAGGCAAGCAGATCTGTTTATTGCAACCCTGAATATGAAGAAATGCTTGCAAGCCTTAATAAGGGTGCAGATTCATCACTTCAGGACGTTCTTGTTGCCTAAGAGATTTTTTTGTGATAGAATATCCGTATATTGATATGGAGTTGCTTTTATGACAGAAAAATCACTTGATTTGAAATCCGCTAATCTGCTTTTACCCGAAAGGGCGCAGGAATCTCACAAGGGAACATTCGGTAATGTGCTTCTCATCTGTGGCAGTAAAAGTATGGTCGGTTGCTGTGTTCTTGCAGTAGAGGGTGCATTAAGAAGCGGTGCAGGTCTTGTGACTGTTGCTTTTCCTGATGTGCTGTATACTTCACTTACAAGCCGTCTGACAGAGTGCCTTTTTATGCCACTTCCTTCGGATGAGCAGGGGAATGTGAGTCATCTTGCTATGGAAAAGCTTCTTCCTGCAATTGAAAAAGCTGACGTTGTTGCGGTTGGTTGCGGTATGGGTGTAGGCTATGCGCAAAGCTTAATCACAACAACCTTGCTTGAGTATGATAATAAGCCTGTTATATTTGATGCTGATGCGATTAACTGTATCGCACAGGCTCCCGCAGTTCTGGAAAAAGCAACCGCAGAGGTGCTTCTTACACCTCATCCCGGTGAAATGAGCAGACTTACAGGTGAGAGTGTTGATTATATCGAAAAGAACAGACAAAAGGTTATCTCCGATTTTTGTAATAAATATAATGTAAATGTTCTTCTTAAAGGTCACAGGACACTTATATGTAAAGCTTCAGGTGACGAACTTTATGTGAACGACACAGGTAATACCGCCCTTTCTAAAGGTGGTGCAGGTGATTTGCTCACAGGTATAATTGCGGGTCTTACTCCCGCAATGAAAGGTGACGTTTTTCTTAGTGCTGTGATGGGTGCTTTTGTTCACGGACTTTCGGCAGACATTGCCGTAAAAAGTCAGTCAGAGTATGCGGTTTTGCCCTCTGACTGCGCCTTGAAATTAGGTGAAGCCTACTACATTATTGAAAAGAGTGATAACAGTTAAAAAATCATTTCTGTTAGCTTTACCCGTGCTTTTTTTATCGTTCCTTTTTTGTTCATGCGGTAAAGCCACCCTGCACAATCGGGTTTCGGAAGTTGATTTGAATAGTAAATTGCCTGTACAGATTGAGTACAGGCAATTTATTTATAAATGTGAAATGCAATACAAAGAGGCAAGGATAATCGTTGACTTCTGCGGTAATGGTGAATTCCCCGACGGATTTTCTTACGTTTGCGACAATGAAAAATGTATATTGTCCTATGAAGGATTAACAAAATCATATAGTTGTCGTAATCTGCCCGCAGATTATCTTCCTGTGGTTCTGAACGGCTTTTTCAGTGGTTTTGAGGGAGATATTGTAACAGAGGGCTACGACGAATCAAAGGGCTGCTCATATATAAAAAGAACGGTCAACGATTCATTTGTAACCTTTGAGGTGTACAATCAAGGTGAAAATACTGCCTACAATATAATAATCAATTAAAAAAGTGGCTTTCTCCTAAAAGGGAAAACCACTTTCATTATTGGTTGGCTGTTTGTGATTATTTGCTGAGGAGTGATGCTGCTTCTTCGTCGAGGAATATAAGTACGTCATCATGCTCCTGAAGGATTGATGCGGGAACCTGTGCAGTTACGGGGCCTTCAACCATATTTTTGATGGCCTCTGCTTTCTTGGGGCCTGTTGCAATGAGGATAATCTGCTTGGCTGACATAATCTGTTGTATGCCCATAGTAAGAGCATGAGTGGGCATAGGATTCTCGTCAAAGTAAATCTTGTTTGCATCAATGGTGCTCTGTGTGAGAGTTACCTTGAATGAGCCGTTTGTGAATTCATCTGCGGGCTCGTTGAAACCGATATGAGCGTTGTTTCCGATTCCAAGGAGCTGAATGTCGATACCGCCTGCTGCATTGATTTCATCGTCATAGCGTTTGCACTCGGCCTCTGTGTCAACAGCGTTACCGTCAAGGAAGTGAACATTTTCTTCAAGAATGTCAAGGCTGTCAAACAACTGCTTGTGCATAAATGTGTAGTAGCTGTTTTTGTCCTCCTTGGGGAGATTGCAGTATTCGTCAAGGTTGTATGTTTTAACAGCCTTAAAGGAAAAATCACCCTCGTTGAAGTTCTTGATGATATTATTGTATGTAGGAATTGGTGTAGCACCTGTGGCAAGACCCAATACACAATCAGGTTTATTCTTTACTTGGTTTGTGAAAATTTCGGCAACTGCAACGCCAATTTCTTCTGCTGTTTTAAATGTTTTGATAATCATATGTATCACCCTTGTCATCAAATTTTGAATAATTATATCACATATATTTTGGAATAAAAAGGGAAAAATAAAAATTTTTATATAATTATTGAAAAAAATATATAAAATGGTATAATGATTTATGGTGATGCTTAGAATGGTGAAAAATATTGTGTTTGATATGGGCGGCGTGCTTATTGATTTGAACGTTCGCCGTACCGTAACAGAGCATTTTCCCGAGGAATACCACGAGGATATAATTAACAATGTATTCTATGGTGAGGAATGGCGGCTTATGGATGCTGGTCTTATGCGACCGGACGAAGCAAAAGCGCGTCTTTTGCCTCGCTATCCCGAGGAAATACGTCCCCTGCTCGGTGAGATGATAAACAATTTTTACCCCTATATGCCGCCCATTGAGGAAACTGAGCTTTTTGTTGCCCGTCTGAAAAAAGCAGGGTATAAGATATATCTTCTCTCAAATGCTACCCCGCGAGTGTTTGATGAGTATCATAACATACCTGCATTTAAGTATTTTGACGGTTTGTTTATTTCTGCATTGTATAGGCTCCTTAAGCCCGATGATGAAATTTATAAGGCTTTCTGTGACAAGTTTTCACTTAAGGCAGAGGAGTGTTTCTTCATTGACGATATGGAGCCAAACATAATCGGTGCCGAGAAAAACGGTATGAAGGGATTTGTCTTTGATACCCGAGATTATAAGGCTCTCGAAAAGGCACTCAATAATGAAAATGTATTTTTTTAAGTAAATTATAAATTTAACGGAGGATATTATGAAAAAGATAATTTCTATTTGTGCAGTTATTCTTTCAGTTGCATTGCTCATTACTATTTTTGCAGCTTGCGGAAAGAACAATGGTGGTGAGACATCCGAATCAACTACACTGGAGGCAGTTGTTGACGGTGAATACAGCCTTGATGTTACAAACACAAAGGCAACCGTTAAAAAAGGCGATGCGGTTTTCCAGGAACTTTCTTATCCCGAGGGCATCGGCTATGAATTTGACCTGGCTTATGCCAAGGAGCACTATGAGTTCATTGATATGAACTTCGACGGCAATCTTGACCTTTATCTCGCAGTATGTAAGGTTGACAACGTAATCAACTATTATTGTTGGCTTTATAATGCTACTGACAATAAGTTCGATTATTCTGCATCACTTTCTGCACTTAAAAACATTTCTGTTGATCCGTATGAACAGCTTATTCTTTCGAAGTACTATTACAATGGTGTGGAGAAAGTGTCAACCTATGAGTGGGTTGACGGTAAGCTTCAGCTTAAGGAAACCTATGGCGAAGACGGTGCCGAAATTCCTCAGAACATTGTTCAGTCGTATACAGATAACACAATAGGTGAGGTTTCGAATAACAACAAAACAACAACTCAGACGACAGCCAAGGCTCCGGCAGAACCTGCAACAAATTCGCAGGGTTCTCAGGGTGGTTCGGTTACAGAGAACAAGACAACAACCGCCCCCAAGACAACCAAGCCTTTACTTACAACCACCAGCCCCGCAAATCAGGGTATCGAGCTTCTTCCTTCAAAGCCCGCTGACGATGGTTGGTATTAATAAGGAGATATAAAATGGAAAATGAAATTTTAAATACACAGGAGCCTCAGGCAGAGGTCGTTGATAATACACCTGTTATTGAAGATGCAGAGTTTTATTCAGGAGATGACGGTCAACCGTCATCTGAGGAAAAAACTCAACAGGAGGAAACAAAAACGCTTGAATTCAGATTCTTCCGTAATTGTGCCGCTTCTCTTAAAAGATTTTCGATTCTAATATTTGTGATTAATCTTTTTATTGCAATCGGCATTACAGGTGCTCTCACAGTTGTGCTTGCAATTAATCTCGGCACACAGATGCTTTCGTTACTTGCTCTTCCCATTATAACGGTTTTTGTTATACTTGTCGTTCTTGCAAGATTTATTTCTGCTCTTATTTACGGATTTGCGGAAATTGTGGAAAAAGCAGAAAAAAACTAAAAAAGTTTTATACTTTCTCTTGACAAATGGATTTTGCAGGAGTAGTATTGAAGCATAATTTTTGAGAAAGGTGATACAGATGTTTGCGAATTTTAACTATCGATTTTATTATTATAGCAAAACGGATTGTCTGTGCGCCTTTCGTAAATGCAAGTGATTTGCATTCGTAAGTGTAAATAGTCAGTCCGCATTCTGCTATGCTTTGTTTAGTATAACGGTTTGCGGATTTTTTATTTTTAAAACAGAGTGGTCAAAGCGTATCTGAATCGGATACGTTTTACCTACTCTAAAAGGAGTTTATTATGATTTCATCCAGAATGCTTGAATTAGGTAAAAAAAGCTCGGTTATCCGTGAGATTTTTGAGTACGGTCTTAAGCGAAAGGCAGAAATCGGCGCCCAAAACGTTTATGATTTCAGTCTTGGTAACCCCAGCGTGCCTGCACCCGAAAAGGTGACAGAGGTAATGAAAAAGATTATCGACGAAACACCTGCTGAGCTTCTTCACGGCTATACCTCTGCACCCGGTGACGTCAAGGTGCGCACTGCTATAGCAGAAAATATCAAAGAGAAGTTTGGTGTGAACGCATCTCTTTCCAATATATATATGACCTGCGGTGCGGCGGCATCACTTACAATCACGCTTAATGCGATTGTTGAAGACGGTGATGAGGTTATTGCTTTTGCTCCATTCTTTCCCGAGTACAGAGTTTTTGTTGAGCAGGCAGGTGCAAAGCTTGTTGTGGTAAGCAACAAAACCGAGGATTTGCAGCTTGATTTTGAGGCTATCGAGAAAGCGATCACCCCCAACACAAAGGCGGTTATTATCAATTCACCCAATAACCCTTCAGGTGTAATTATTCCCGAGGGAGATATTATAAAGCTCTGCGGTATTCTTGATAATAAACAGAAAGAATACGGTAAAGAAATTTTTCTTATCTCCGATGAGCCCTACAGAGAGCTTGTTTTCACAGGTGAGAAGGTAGCATATATTCCTTGTCATTATGATAATTCGGTTGTCTGCTATTCATACAGTAAGGCACTTTCGCTTCCCGGTGAGCGTATCGGTTACATATTTGTTGCCCCGACAGTAAAGGATTGTGGTGATGTTTTTGCTGCAATCTGTGGCTCAGGCAGAGCACTTGGCTATGTGTGTGCTCCCAGTCTTATGCAATACACAATCGCACAGTGCCTTAACGATACAGCCGATGTTTCAATTTACGAAAAGAACAGAAATCTTCTTTACGATGCACTTACAGATATCGGATATACGGTGATTAAGCCCGATGGAGCATTTTATATGTTTGTGAAATCCCTTGAAGATGACGCAAACGCATTTTATGAGCGAGCAAAGAAATTCGATCTGCTTATCGTACCAAGTGACAGCTTTGGTGTACCCGGCTTCGTGAGAATTTCTTACTGTGTTGATACTTCACTTATTGAACGTTCGCTTCCCGCATTCAAAGCACTTTATGAGGATTATAAGAAATGATTGATTATACAGAAAAATTTCACGATGCCAGAAAGACTATCAGTGAAATAGATAAAGAAATAGCCGCGCTGTTTGAGAAAAGAATGAAGGCTGCCCGTGATGTTGCCGAGTACAAGAGGGTGAACGGAATTCCTATTGAGGATTCAGTTCGCGAAGCTCAGCTTATTGAGGCTAACAGCAGCCTTGTACGTAATGATGAAATCCGTTCATATTACATTAACTTCCTGAAAAACACAATGAAGCTTTCCAAGGATTATCAGCACAGGCTTATTGATGGCACACGTGTTGCGTTTTCGGGAGTAAAGGGCGCATTTGCAGAGCTTGCCGTGAAAAGGATTTTTCCCGATTGCGTTCCCGTTCCTTGTCAGGACTTCAAGGCCGCATACAAATCTGTGGAAAACGGAGAGTGTGAAATAGCGGTGTTACCCATCGAAAACAGTTATGAGGGTGACGTTGCAAGGGTAATGGATTTAACCTATTTCGGCTCACTCTATATTAACGGTGTCTATGATATGACTATCGAGCAGCACCTTTTCGGTACACCCGATGCCGATCCTAAAACAATCAAAAGTGTAATCAGCCACCCTCAGGCTCTCGGTCAATGTGCGGAGTTTATTGAGGAAAAGGGCTATGAAACCAAGGAAGCGGTCAATACTGCAGTTGCAGCTCAGCTTGTACGTGACAGCGGCGACAGCTCGTTGGGTGTTATCTGTTCAATTGAGGCGGGTAACGAATACGGTCTTAAGCTCATTGACCGCAAGATAAATAAGGATAGTACCAATACTACCCGTTTTGCGGTGTTCTCGCGTGTTCCGCGCGATTACTCTGTTGACCAGAACAATTTTATAATTCTCTTCACTGTGCGTGATGAGGCAGGCTCACTCAGTAAGGCAATTTCCGTTTTCGGTGAGTGCGGATATAACCTGAAGGCACTCAAAAGCAGACCTTCAAAGGATGTTATATGGAATTACTATTTCTTCCTTGAAGGGGAGGGACATCTTACACCTGAGGATGAACAGCAGATGGTTGATAAGCTTTCAGGGGTATGCACCAACGTCCGTGTTGTAGGTAAGTATTCAAAATGAATTTAAGGAGTTTCATTACATTATGATTCTGAACGTTAAGACAAACTCAAACAATTACAATATAATTCTTGAACGTGGTGCACTTAATCGTGTCGGGAAGTATTGTGATACTGCAAAAAAGGCACTTATTGTAACCGACAGCGGTGTGCCTTATGAATATGCCAAAACCGTTTCGTCACAGTTCAGAAGCAGCATAATTAAGGTGATTCCTCAGGGCGAAAAAAGTAAATGCTTTGATGTATTCAAGGATATTCTTGAAGCCCTTTGCACAAATGAATTCTCCCGCTTTGATTGTGTGGTTGCCGTTGGCGGTGGTGTTGTCGGTGATCTGTCAGGCTTTTGTGCCGCAACATATATGAGAGGTATTGATTTTATAAATGTTCCCACAACGGTGCTTTCACAGGTAGACTCCTCAATCGGAGGTAAAACAGCCATAGACTTTTCAGGATATAAAAATATTGTTGGTGCATTTTATCCACCCAAGGCAGTAATTATTGACCCTGAAGTTCTTGTAACATTACCTCAGCGGCAGATAAATAACGGCCTTGCTGAAAGCATAAAAATGGCGGCAACCTCCGATAAAGGTTTGTTTGAGTTCATTGAACAGAACAATGCTTACGAAAACATTGACAAAGTGATTGAAGGCTCTTTGAGAATCAAAAAAGCCGTTGTTGAAGAGGATGAAAAGGAGCAGGGACTCCGTAAAGTGCTTAACTTCGGACATACTGCTGCTCACGCCATTGAAACTGCAACAGGTCTTGGTGATTACCTTCATGGTGAGTGTGTTGCTCTCGGTATGCTTGCTTTTTCTTCGCCTGAGGTGAGGGGGAGATTAGCTTCTGTTCTCAAAAAATACAGTTTGCCTACGGAACTCAATTCCGTCGGTGATACAGTTCTCGAGGCACTCAGACACGATAAAAAGAGTGCAGGTAACGGTGTAAACGTAGTTTATGTAAATGAAATCGGCTCATTTGAGTTTAGGTTTTTGGATTATAATCAATTGGATGAGATTGTAAAGGGGGCATACCTTAAATGAAAAATACCTTCGGAAATAACGTGAGCGTAACCGTTTTCGGGGAAAGTCACGGTCAGTCAATCGGTGTAGTTGTTGACGGACTTCCTGCGGGAATTACGATTGATGAGGGTTTTATTGCAGCTCAACTTACACTCCGTCGTCCTGTTGGCAGAATTTCCACTTCACGCTCAGAGAAAGATGCTTTCAGTATTGTCAGCGGACTTTTTAATAACAAAACAACCGGCACACCTCTTTGTATATTGATTCCCAATGAGGATACTCACAGTAAGGATTATTCGGTTGATTACGGTAAAGCAAGGCCCGGTCACGCGGATTTTACCGCTTTTTCAAAATATAACGGATGTGAGGACTATCGTGGTGGCGGTCATTTCAGTGGCAGGGTTACAGCAGGTCTTGTTGCCGCAGGTGCGGTTGCCATTGATTTGCTTAAGAAGAAAAATGTATTAATCGGTACACACATCCTCAATTGTGCGGGTGTAAGTGATGTTGGATTTAATAATATTGAAAAAGAGATAACCGAAATCGGTGCAAAGTCCTTTTCGGTTATAGATGAGGCGGCAGGGGAAAGAATGATTGAGAAAATTCAATCAGCAGCCGCAGAGGGTGACAGTGTTGGCGGTGTTCTTCAGACCGCAGTTATCGGTTTACCGATAGGCGTCGGTGAACCTTGGTTTGACTCCCTCGAAAGTGTGCTTGCCCACGGTCTTTTTTCCATTCCCGGCATAAAGGGCGTTGAGTTTGGTATTGGCTTTGGTTGTGCCGAATTAACGGGAAGCGAAATGAACGACGAATATTATTATGATAACGGCGTTGTAAAAACCGCTACTAATAACAATGGCGGAATAAACGGCGGGATCTCAAACGGTATGCCTGTTATTTTTAACTGTGCGGTTAAACCCACTCCCTCAATCTCCAAGGAACAGAATACAGTTGATTTCCTTAAGGGTGAGAACACTGTTCTAGCCATACGGGGCAGGCACGACCCCTGCATTGTACACAGAGCGAGAGTGGTTGTGGATAGCATTACAGCTATTGCTCTTTGTGATATGTTATCGCAGAAGTTCGGTACAGATTGGCTTGGTGAAAACTGATGGATTACGGTTGTATAGGTGAGCATCTTACTCACAGCTTTTCAAAGGAAATTCACAATGCCCTTGCAGATTACGACTACTGCATTAAAGAGTTGACTCCGATAGAATTACCAGGGTTTATGGAGTCGCGTAACTTTAAGGCGATAAACGTAACTATACCTTATAAGAAGGCAGTTATTCCTTACCTCGAATGGATTTCATCTGAGGCAAAGGCAATAAATGCGGTCAATACGATAGTGAATATTGACGGTAAATTGTACGGCTATAATACGGATTTTTACGGACTCAAGTCACTTATAGAAAGGCAGAATGTAGACCTCAAGGGAAAGTGTGTTGCCATTTTAGGTAGTGGTGGTACGTCTAATACGGCTTATGCCGTGGCGCAGTCAATGGGCGCATTTGTTGTTGTAAAAGTATCCCGCACACCTGCCGAGGGATATGTTTCATATGATGAGCTTTATGAAATGGCAGACAGGATAGATGTTATTATAAACACCACTCCCTGTGGTATGTACCCCAATATCGGTACCTCTGCCGTAGAGATTGCTAGGTTCAATAACCTTTCTGCCGTGTTTGATGCGGTGTATAACCCCCTTGTTTCAAGGCTCATTTACGATGCAAGACAGAGGGGGATAACAGCGATAGGCGGACTTTATATGCTGGTTTCTCAGGCAGCTTACGCTGTTGAGAAATTTATTGATGCGCCTGTTAATAACAATACAATTGAGAAAATATATAACGATTTGTATAAATCAAAAATGAATATCGTGCTTGTGGGCATGCCGTCCTGCGGAAAAACAACAATCGGCAAGGCGCTTGCTGAAAAGTTCAACAAAACCTTTGTTGATACGGACGAATACATAGTGTCCCTTGACGGTAGAGAAATTCCTCAGATATTCAGTGAGGATGGTGAAAAAGTTTTTCGTCAGAAGGAAAGTGAAGCCGTTTTTAACGTTGCTAAAAGCACAAACTCGGTTATTGCCACAGGTGGCGGTGCTGTGCTGAATGAGAGTAATATTGATATATTGAAGGAAAACGGCAGAGTTTATTTTATAGACAGACCCTTGGATTTGCTTATAACGACGGGGGACAGACCCTTGTCAAGCAACAGAGAAGACCTTGAAAAAAGGTATAATGAACGCTATTCAACATATACCGTTTGTGCAGATGTCGTTGTCGACGGATCAGGCTCGGTGGATGAGGTAGTGGGAAGAATCGAGGCGGATTATTACGGATATACTTGTAATTAACGGACCAAATCTTAATATGCTGGGCATTCGTGAGCCCGATATCTATGGCAAGGAAACCTACAATTCTCTTGTGGAAAAGATAGAAAACTATGCCCGTGAAAAGGGTGTGTACGTAAACTGCTATCAGTCAAATCACGAGGGTGACCTGGTGGATGCTATTCAGTTTGCTTACGGCAGATTTCAGGGTATCGTCATAAACCCGGGTGCATACACTCACACGAGTATTGCAATTCTTGATGCGGTTAAGGCGGTGGGTATTCCCACGGTTGAGGTGCACATCTCCAACGTTGACTCCCGTGAGGATTTCAGAAAGGTGAGCTATATAAGAGAAGCTTGCTTTAAAACAATCAGCGGACAGGGCACGGACGGCTACCTGAGAGCAATTGACAGCATTATCGAGAAGGTGACGGGATGAAAATAAAGTTTACACCTTCCCTTGCAAAAGGCTCTGTGACACCACCGTCCTCCAAAAGCTATGCACACAGACTCCTCGTCTGTGCCGCACTTTCGGAAGGTGAAAGTGTTATTGAGAATATTGGTACAAACGACGATATTCTTGCTACCGCAGAGTGTCTTAATAAAATGGGAGCACAGATTACTATAGATGGTACAACCGCTACCGTAAATGGTATCAGCCTCGGTGAACGTGCAGACAAATTATCTCTTTTCTGTAACGAAAGCGGAAGTACGCTGCGGTTTCTTATTCCGTTAAGCCTTGTGCTTTCAAAGGAGACATCCTTCATCGGTAAAGGAAGACTTATGGAACGTCCGCAAACTGTTTATGAGGAACTTTTCGAGACAAAGGGCTGTTCGTTTGAAAAGACAGCGAACGACTTGGTTGTGAAGGGTGTGCTTCATAGCGGAGTATATGAGGTCGCAGGTGACGTCAGCAGTCAGTTTATTACAGGCTTGCTTTTCGCTTTGCCCTTACTTCAGGGTGACAGCGAAATCCGACTTACCACACCATTACAAAGCGCCCCTTACGTTGATATCACAATTGACGTTCTTTCATGCTTCGGTATTGAAATTAAAAGAGTTTGTGACACCTTCTTTATAAAGGGTAATCAACAGTACAGGACTTGTAACACAATTTGCGAGGGCGATTGGTCAAATGCCGCTTTTCTTGATGGCTTTAATCTGGTGGGCGGCAACGTTACTCTTGAAAAAATGAATCCACACAGTAAACAGGGCGACAGAATTTACAAAGATTATTTCAGACTGCTGTGTGATGGAACACCGGAGCTTGATATAAGCCAATACCCCGACCTTGGGCCCGTGCTTATTGCTTGTGCTGTTCTTAAAAACGGTGCAAAGCTGAAGGGTACAAACCGACTTAAAATAAAAGAGAGTGACAGGGGTCAGGTTATGGCACAGGAGCTTTGTAAGTTCGGAGTCAATTTACAAATAGGTGACGATTACATAATAATTCCTCGTTGTGAATTGAAAGCACCTTTTAAAAATATTGATTGTCATAACGATCACCGCATTGCAATGAGTTTCTCGGTTCTTTGCAGCGTAACAGGCGGTGTTTTAGAGGGTGCGGAGTGTGTTAATAAAAGCTATCCCGGATTCTTTAACTGTATAAAAGAACTCGGAATACAATATGAAATTATATAATCAAAGGAGAATATTAAAATGGGTATGAACTTCAAAAGGAAGTTGCCCATTCCCATGGAGATTAAGGAGCAGTTACCCCTTACCATAGAAATGGCGCAACAAAAGGTAAAAAATGATGCAGAAATAAAAGCCGTTTTTACGGGAGAATCAGATAAACTCTTGCTTGTAATCGGCCCTTGCTCGGCCGATTCAAAGGAGCCTGTGCTTGACTATATTTCACGTCTTGCAGAAATCCGTGAAAAGGTTAAGGATAAGATTGTTATCGTTCCTCGTATATACACAAACAAGCCCCGCACAACAGGTGCAGGCTATAAGGGTATGCTTCATCAGCCCGATCCTAACGAAAAACCAGATATGCTTCACGGCATTATTGCTATCCGTGATATTCATATGTGCGCTCTTAAGGAGTATGGCTTCTCCTGTGCGGACGGAATGCTTTATCCTGACAACTACCGTTACCTTTCTGATTTGCTTTCCTACGTTGCACTCGGTGCGCGTTCTGTTGAAAATCAGCAGCACCGCCTTACTTCAAGCGGTATCGACATTCCCGTTGGTATGAAGAATCCCACAAGCGGGGACCTATCCATTATGATGAATGCCATCACAGCGGCACAGAGTAAGCATACATTTATTTATCGTGGATGGGAAGTGGAGAGTGAGGGTAATCCCTATGCACACGCTATTATGCGCGGTCTTGTGGACAGGGACGGTCACAGTATCTCCAATTACCACTATGAGGACCTTGCGAATCTTAGCGAAACCTATGCAAAATCAGGTCTTGTGAATCCTGCTTGCATTGTTGATGCAAATCACGCAAACTCAGGCAAGAAATACCTTGAGCAGATTCGTATCTGCAAGGATATTATGTACAGTCGCAAACATAACAACGACATTAAAAAGCTTGTCAAAGGTATAATGATTGAAAGCTATATTGAGGACGGAGCGCAGAAAATCGGTGACGGAATCTACGGCAAATCAATCACAGATCCTTGCCTTGGCTGGGAGAAAACAGAAAGACTCATTCTTGATATTGCAGAAGAGGCATAAAAATAACCAACACAGTTATTCTGTGTTGGTTATTTTTTGTCCCAAGTTTATTAAACATTAAATCTGAACAGTACAATATCTCCGTCCTGCATAACGTATTCCTTGCCCTCGGAGCGTACAAGACCTTTTTCCTTGGCAACTGCCATTGAGCCGCATTCCATAAGCACGTCGAAGGATACAACCTCTGCTCTTATGAAGCCACGCTCAAAATCAGAGTGGATTTTACCTGCCGCCTGAGGAGCCTTGGTGCCTTTCTTGATCGTCCAGGCTCTTACCTCTGGCTGACCTGCAGTAAGGTAACTCATAAGACCTAGAAGGTCGTAGCTACGCTCAATAAGTAGGTCAAGACCGCCTGTTTCAATGCCAAGCTCTGCAAGGAACATTTCCTTTTCTTCCTTGTCGAGCTCTGCAATCTGTGCCTCGAGCTCTGCACAGATGGGGAGCACCTGACTACCTTCTTCAGCAGCAATAGCTTTAACTGCGTTGTAACGCTCGTTTGTGGTGATTTCGGATGCAAAATCCTCCTCGCTCATATTACAAGCGTAAATAACAGGCTTTGATGTAAGTAAGTCAACTGAGTCGATAATTGCCTTTTCATCATCTGTAAGGTCAACTGTACGTGCACAAAGACCGTTGTCAAGAGCCTCGCGTACCTTCTCAAGCACCTTTAGTTCACTTGCAAGGGTTTTGTCGCCCTTCATTGCCTTGGTTGTTCTGTCGATTCTTCTACCGAGAATTTCAGCATCGGAGAGAATAAGCTCCAGGTTGATTGTTTCAATATCGCGCTGAGGGTTAACGTCACCGTCAACGTGCATAATGTCATCGTTGTCAAAGCAACGCACAACATGGATAATTGCATCAACCTCGCGAATGTGTGAAAGGAACTTGTTGCCAAGACCCTCGCCCTGTGATGCGCCCTTGACAAGACCCGCAATGTCAACAAATTCGATTGTGGCAGGTGTTACCTTAACAGGGTTATACATTTCGCAAAGTGCATCAAGTCGCTTATCGGGGACGGAAACCACACCGATGTTGGGCTCGATTGTGCAGAACGCGTAGTTAGCTGCCTGTGCACCTGCATTTGTAAGTGCGTTGAAAAGTGTGCTCTTGCCAACGTTGGGCAAGCCTACAATACCAAGCTTCATTATAAAAACTTCCTTTTAAAAAAATACATGTCATTTTAACATATAATACCTTTCTTTGCAATATGTTTGTGGTTTTTGAATACAAAATAATAAATTCATCAATACTATTTGTGAGGTGATTTTTTATGGATTTCAGAACTGATTTAGCATTGGAGCGAAAGGAAATGCTTAATGCCCATATAGAGGGTGTTGAGGTTACCGAGTATGAAAATGACGAATGTAAAACAACCTTGATTAAAATTCTTACACCCGATGCCGCGGAGCGTCTAGGTAAAGGTGTGGGTAAATTTATTACTGTGGAAACGGATGCCTTTTCCGATGTTGCGGCAGTAAGTGACGGCAGATTGTCAGCGCTCATCAAGAGTCTTAAGGCCTTGTTGCCGAAAGGTGAAGGCACTGTGCTTGTGGCGGGTGTGGGTAACGCTGATATGACTTCAGACTCGCTTGGTCCGCAGACCGCATCTAAAATTTTTGCCACACGTCACATCGGTGAGGAGCTTCACAAACAGGCGGGCTTTGACAAGCCTCTCAGATCGGTTGCTTCAGTTTCTTCGGGGGTTTTGGGACAGACAGGTATCGAAACAGGGGAATATATCAAAAGCATTTGCGAAGCAGTAAAGCCCTGTTGTGTAATTACGGTTGATGCACTTGCGGCAGGTAGCGTGTCAAGGCTTGGCACAACTGTGCAGATGTCAGACACAGGCATTGCCCCCGGCTCAGGAATCGGTAATACAAGAGGACGTATTGATGAAAAATATCTTGGTGTACCTGTTATTGCTATTGGTGTGCCTACCGTTGTTGATGCCCTCTGCCTTGCAACAGAGCTGACGGGAGTGGAGCACGGCAAGTTTTCTAAGGAAAACAGGGGGAAGGGTGAAGGTCTTGTGGTTGCGCCCAAGGATATTGACCTGCTTGTAAAAAATGCCTCGTACCTTCTTGCAATGGCGATTAACTGCGCGCTCCAACCCACACTTACACCACAGGAGATGTATGCTCTGATGTAATATGAAACGTCACTCCGTCATATTTATATATGAAAAGGGGTGGCGTTGTGGTTTTTAGGATTGAGAGTGTAAAACGGTTTTTATGTGTTGTGTTATGTGTTGCTTTTCTTTTTGCTACCTTTAGGTGGGGCGATAATCTTGCAGGGTCGACTCACACCTTTTTGCAGAGTGTAGGTGACAGAAGCGTTATGGGTGGTCCCTCTGATTCAGCCGATAGTGTTGCAGTGCATTCGGATACCGATTCTGTTACAGGATACGGCGGGGGTGGATATGGAGCCCAACGCGTAAATGCCGTTCCTACGGATATAGAAGTGCTCGTTAAAGAGGCAGAGGAACTCTATAAATCCTACAAAAAAAGCGGAAATATCAAGGAAATGCAGATGGGCGGAAGTTCTGCCTGTGACTCCTATGGCATTATTGACATTAATAATAAAACGGATGAATCGGTAGATATTAAAGGGATTCTGGGCAAAAAGCCGCCTCTGTCTACAGTTACCAAAGATGAGCCCTATATACTCATTTACCACACTCACACCACCGAGGGCTACGAGCTTCTTGATCTTGGATGGTACTCCAATCAATATGTTTCCCGTACAACGGATGAAGCAAAAAATATGGTACGGGTAGGGGATGAACTGACAAAAACTCTCGAGGATGCAGGCTACAAGGTGATTCACGACAGGAATATCTATGACAAATCCTATAACGGAGCTTATGATCGCTCACGTGTGACAGTGGATAAGTACCTTGAGAAATATCCGTCAATAAGAATCACGTTGGATGTCCACCGCGACGCAATTCAATATGACAACGGTACCAAATGTAAGCCAACAGCACTTATTAACGGCAGAAAAGCCGCACAGGTTATGATCATCACGGGGTGCGAAGGGGACGGAGTGAGTAACTTCCCTGATTGGAAACAGAACCTCAGCTTTGCGCTTCACCTGCAGAATACAGCACAGGAAAGCTATGAGGGGCTTATGCGACCCGTTTTTTTCTGTAACCGCAAGTACAATATGAACGCGACACCATGCTCCTTGCTTCTGGAGTTCGGTACGGATGCCAACACTCTTCAGGAGGCGGTTTATTCCGCTCAGTTAATCGGCAACAGTCTTGTTAAAATGCTTGATAATTATTGACAGAAAGGACGTTTTATGGAATTCGACAGGATTTTTAAATTTTATACCATTTTATCCGTTACAGTTATGCTTATTGTTACAGTAATATGCCTGGGTTTTGTGGTGATTAAAAGGGCGGATGCCAACCTTAACGGGGCGTTGATACCCCAAGATTTGGTAAAGGTTACAATAAATCAACCTGTTTATTGACAAAATGTTAAAAAATGTGTGTTTTTTTGTAAAAGTGCAAAAATTCTATTGAAATGATAATTGGTTTATTGTAAAATATTAGCAAGAAACAGTACACTCGAGTGGTGTAATGATTTCATAGTCACAGGAGATGGATCAATGTCAGTCAAGCTTAACACACGTTATCTTCAGGGCTTTGTCAATGATGATGATATCAAGGCGATAGCACCCGAAGTTACTGCAGCGGCAGAACTGCTTAATTCACGTACAGGCGCAGGTAATGATTTCCTCGGTTGGATTGATTTACCCGTTGACTACGACAAGGATGAATTTGCACGTATCAAATCCGCAGCACAGAAGATCCGTAATGACAGCGAGGTTCTTGTTGTTATCGGTATCGGCGGTTCGTATCTCGGTGCCCGTGCGGCAATTGAGTTTTGTAAGTCACAGAACCGAAATCTTTTCGAAAAACCTCAGATTATATTTGCGGGTAACACCCTTTCATCTGCCGCGTTGGCGGAGGCTGTTGCACTTTGCGAGGGCAAGGATTTCTCCGTAAATGTTATTTCAAAATCAGGTACAACCACAGAGCCTACAATCGCCTTCAGGGTTTTCAAGGACTTGCTTGAGAAGAAGTACGGCAAGGAAGAAGCCGCCAAGCGTATTTATGCCACCACCGATAAGGCGCGCGGCACTCTCAAGGAGCTTTCAGACCGTGAGGGTTACGAAACTTTCGTTATCCCAGATGACGTAGGTGGCAGGTACTCAGTTCTTACTGCTGTTGGTCTTTTACCGATTGCAGTTGCAGGTATTGATATAGATGCTATTATGAAGGGTGCACAGGATGCACGCTCAGAGCTTGCAGAGGGTGACGTTTACACGAACGATTGCTACAAATATGCAGCAATGCGCAATGTGCTTTACCGTAAGGGTAAGTCAGTTGAGATGATGATTTCCTACGAGCCCGATTACACTCTTATGAACGAGTGGTTTAAGCAGCTCTTCGGTGAGAGTGAGGGCAAGGATGGTAAGGGTATTTACCCCTCATCAGCAGTTTTTTCAACGGATCTTCACTCACTGGGTCAGTACGTGCAAGAGGGCGAGCGCCTTATGTTTGAAACCGTTGTGATGTTCAACAAGCCCAAGCAGGAGCTCACCATCGGTCTTGACCCCGAAAACGGTGACGGCTTTAACTTCGTTGCGGGTAAGACAGTTGACTACGTGAACAAAAAAGCCTTCCTGGGTACGGTGCTTGCACACACAGACGGCGGTGTACCCAATATGATTCTTGAAATGGAGCAGATGAACGAATATGAATTCGGTTATCTTGCATACTTCCTTGAAAAGGCTTGTGCAGTTTCCGGATATATTTTAGGCATCAATCCATTTGACCAGCCCGGTGTTGAGAGCTACAAAAAAAATATGTTCGCTCTCTTGGGTAAACCCGGCTACGAGGAGCACGGTAAGGCTCTCGAAGCAAGACTTTAATAAAATCAGAAATCACGCCGTAAGGCGAGAAATATAAACGACGGAGGTAAATCACCATGATTTCACTTATTATAGGCAACAAAGGTTCCGGTAAAACAAAAAGACTCATTGCTCTCATTAACGAGGCAGTAGCAAATTCCGACGGAACAGTAGTTTGCATTGAAAAATCCCCGTTACTTACTTATGAGGTAACTCACAAAGCAAGACTTATCGAGACAGAGCGTTTCGCAATCGAGGGTTGTGACGCATTTTATGGTATGGTTTGCGGCGTTATCGCTCAGGACCATGACATCACAGAGATTTTTGTTGACGCTACATTCAAGATTGTCGGCAGAGATTATGATGAGTTCGCTGCTCTTATCAATAAACTCAGCAAGGTATCCGAGGACACCGGTGTTAAGTTCGTATTCACAGTTTCCGAAGACAAAGAGAAACTCCCCGAAGCACTTTTCACAAATGCAGAGGTTATCTGATTGTGTTTTTTCAACCCCCTCGACAGAGGGGGTTATTTTCTGTTTGAATTGAGCTTTCGATTGTTTTTAAAATATCAAAAAAATAAAAAATTCATATTGACAAAACGGGATTAAGATAATATAATATTCGGGTATGTTGAGAGGTAATGTGTATGATTATCGAACTTGAATCAATTTTCAATACGGAGGGTATGAAGCTTCCCTTTGATTATGAGCTTTCACTTTCCGAGTTGGACGTTTCGGGTTACAATCCCGTGACTGCACCCGTCAGGGTTCAGGGCATTGTTGAAAACAAGGCGGGTATCGTTAATCTTACTGCAAGTGTGGGTCTTACATACGAGGCACCCTGCGACCGCTGTGCTAAGGATGTTGAGCGTGAGTTTAACTACACCTTCAGGCACACCTTGGTCGTTGCATTGGAAAGTGGCGAAAACGATGCTTTCCTTGAGGTACCGAATATGCGCCTTGACCTTGATGCACTTGT
>JAZNLJ010000102.1:0-30492 GCA_045579005.1 Acutalibacteraceae bacterium
TAACGGTTACTCAAATCTTAGTGAAACAGCTCACTATTTCATCGGCGGTCTTCTTAAGCACATTTCTTCACTTTGTGCTATCACAAACCCCAGCACAAACTCCTTCAAGCGCCTTGTTCCCGGCTTTGAGGCTCCCGTAACCGTTGGTTATGCAACATCAAACAGAAGTGCGGTTATCCGTATTCCCGCTTATGCAAAAACACCTAACGAAAGACGCTTCGAGCTTCGTAACCCCGATGCAACCTGCAACCCCTATTTCTGCTATGCAGCTATTCTTATGGCAGGTCTTGACGGTATCAAAAATAAGATTGACCCCCGTACAAACGGTTGGGGTCCCTATGACTTCAATCTTTTCAATCTGCCCGATGAAGAAAAAGCTAAGCTTCAGGGTCTTCCCACGTCGCTTGAAGCCGCTCTTGACGCTCTTGAAGCAGACAATGATTATCTTACTGCAGGCGGTGTATTCCCCGAGGTTCTTATTAAGAACTTCATCAAAGCAAAACGTGCAGAATGCAGCGAAATTTCAAAGGTTCCTCATCCCGTGGAATTTGAGAAATATTATAATCTTTAATAAAAGCTTAACCCCTCGGCATAGTGCCGAGGGGTTTTCTGTTTTATGAGAAATCTTATTTCTTATAAAGTGCGCCGTAGGCGTTGCAAGCACGGAAGTCTGCGCTTTCGAGCTCCTGTGTGCCGAATGCGTTCCAGGCTGCGGGGCGGAAGATTTTGTCTTCAGCAACGTTGTGCATTGAAACGGGGATTCTGAGCATTGAGCAGAGTGTGATAATATCTGCACCGATGTGGCCGTAGGAGATTGCGCCGTGGTTTGCACCCCAATGGTTCATTACTTCGTATGCTGAAGTGAAAGGTCCTTTACCTGTAAGTGTGGGAGCGAACCATGTGCAGGGCCATGTGTAGTCTGTTCTTGCCCAGATTTTGTGAGAAATATCATCTGGGAGAGCAACTGTGTAGCCTTCGCAAATCTGCATTGTTGGTCCGAGACCCTTAACAAGGTTAAGACGGATCATTGTTGCGGGCATTTCAGCACGTGTAAGGAAACGGCTTGAATATCCGCCACCGCGGAAGTAACCATTGTCTGCTGCGCACCACTCGGTAGCATCGTTGATTTTCTTGATGTCCTCGTCAGTAACGTCATACCACTCTTTGATGATGCCGTTACCGTTTTCATCAGTAACCTCACCGCAAGCATCAAGACAGCAAGCACCCGAGTTGATAAGGTGGATAAAGCCCTTGCTCTCAGCAGCCTTGCCTGTAAGCTCGTAGCCTGTCGCTCTCTTGAGAGCCTCGGGACTCCAGTATGTTCTTACGTCAGCGAACATCTGAGGTCTGTTTGTAAGGAGCTTCATAAGAAGCATGCTTACACCGTTGAGTGTATCATTCTCGGTAGCGAGGATGTAGGGTTCACGAGCACCGTTCCAGTCAAAGCTTGTGTTAAGCATAGCCTCTGCGAAGTCAGCGTTAGGATAGAAGTCGGTCCACTGTCTCTGACCCTGGAAGCCTGCAGCAATAGCATTGTGACCAACCATTTCTTCCTCGCAGCCTTCGGGAAGGTTTTTGTTGCCGTTCATAAGGTCCTTGATGATGCACATCATCTTAACTGTGAATTCCCAGTCCTTTTCCTTCTGCTCGTCGCTCTTTCTTACGAAATCGGGGTTCTTGTCGAAGCCTTCCTTACAGTTTTCTTTAACCCATTTGTAAGCTTTTTGATATTCTGCCTCGTCATAGATGCCCTCAGACATTCGACGGATAATTTCAACCTCGTCAACAGACTCAACACGCATACCGAGGTATTCCTCGAAGAAGTCTGTGTCAATTGAAGAGCCTGCAATACCCATACAGATTGAACCAATCTGGAGATATGATTTGCCCTTCATTGTAGCAGCGGCAACTGCTGACCTTGCAAAACGGAGAAGCTTTTCCTCAACGTCTGCGGGTATAGTTGTATCATCAAGATCCTGTACGTCGTGACCGTAGATACCAAAAGCAGGAAGACCCTTCTGAGCATGTGCCGCAAGAACTGCTGCAAGGTAAACTGCACCGGGACGCTCTGTACCATTGAAGCCCCATACACCCTTGATTGTTGTGGGGTCCATATCCATTGTTTCGGAGCCGTAGCACCAGCAGGGAGTAACTGAAAGAGTAATCTGAACGCCTTCCTTGCGGAATTTGTCTGCACAAGCAGCTGCTTCTGCAACTCTGCCGATGGTTGTATCAGCAATAACAACCTTTACGGGCTCACCGTTTGAGTATTTAAGGTTTTCAGTAAAAAGCTTTGCGGCGGATTTAGCCATGTTCATAGTCTGGTCTTCAAGAGACTCTCTTACTTTGAGAGGACCGCGTCTGCCGTCGATAATGGGACGAATACCGATTACAGGGTAATCGCCGAGAAATCTGTTCTCTGCCATAATATTTACATCCTTTCATTGTACAAAGTACAAAATATTCTACACATAGTAGTATATCACAAAATCGTACGTTTTCAATTGACTATTGGTAAAAATTTTTCGTTATAATATGTTTAAAATGACAATTATTTTGTTTTTTAAAATCACCATTACCCGATGTATGTCATTTTTTATAATTATGAGACGAACTTTTATGGCAATTTGATTATTGAAAAAATATGGGTGGTAGTGTAAAATATAATCAAGAGTATTGTGCCCTCGTGCACGAAGAAAAAGGAGGATTTTTATGAAAAAGTTTCTTTGCTTGGTTTTGTCAATGCTTATGATGCTTTCAACTTTTTCTGTTGTGAGTGTTACGGCAACTGCGGTTGATGAAGCTGAGTCCGACACAGGCGTTGAGGCTGCGGTTACTTATACCCTTACGGGATTTACTCCCGCAGATGAGCATCAGTCTGTTTACAGTCCCTACCAATATACAGGCGGTTATTGGGAGTATTGTAAGGATGAAGAAACCGGTGTGTGGTCTTACGAGTACAATTACGATTTTTATGATATTTACCTTGAGGGTAATAAGCTTAATTTCGTTGACTCGGAGGGATATCCCGTAGAGTTTGTTTGTGTTGACGGACAGTTCTGTAATGCAGACGGTGATGTTCTTGACGATGAACAGCTTTTTGCTGCACCTAATGAGAACAAGGGAAGGCTTTATATCAGAATCACTTACGGTGATGCTACAATTCAGCACCCGGTAGTATTTGCAGATGCAGGTATCGATAGTATCTCCGTTGAGAATGCACCTTACGAGCTTTCTGCATATATCGACGGCAGATATGCAAGGCTTGATACCGGTGATAATGCAAATGAAGTAGCATTCTTCTATGACACTCTTTATAGTGAGGGTGTGTCATTTGTTGTTACTTACAAAAACGGTGATACAGAAAAATTCGTTTATTCAGAGGATGAAGGGGATTTCGTAAATAATGAGGGTTACGTTATACCCTACGATGCTTTTTCCTTTACCGATTCACAGGAGTATGAAGAGTGGCAGCCCGGCGGGGATTATGCCGTGAAATGCTACTATAAGGGCTTCGGCTTTGACGTGCCCTACAAGGTATCTGAAAACCCCGTAAGGGCAGTTGAATACATTCAGGCAGAGCTTCCTCAGTATAAAGAAAACTGGGATGGTGAAGAGAGCTGCTGTGAAAACGAAAGCTGTGAGGATTGTGATGGTGACTACTTCAATTACACAATCAGTAAGCAGTTCCCTGTTCAGGGCGATAAGGTTAAGGTTACTTATACTGATGACAACACTGTTGAGTATACCTACAAGGGCAGGTATTATGTGGATTCACAGGGTAAAAGACTTCCTTCCCAGAGTGTAGTTTGTCATAATGACCAGGACAAGGCTCATTGGTCCATTGGTGAAAACAAATTTATTTTTGAGGTTTACGGACATAATGTTGAGCTTACTGCAAAGGTTACGGAGAACGGTATTACCTCCGTGCAGTTTGCACCTGTAAAAATATTTGAAAACACTTTCGGTGAATGGAGTGAAGATGCAAACGCATACATCTACACCGAACCTCACTTTACAGAGGGCTCAAATTTTACAATTACATTTACTGACGGTTCCTCAAAAACCTATTACTATGATAAGAGCAGTGAGTGGTTCTTTGATGAAGAGGGTAATTCTTTTGCTTTCTCAATCAATACCGAGTATACAGAGCAGAACGGAAATCCATGGGGCATAGGTAAGCATTACCTTCCTGTTGATATTTCAGACTTCCCCACTCAGGTTGAGATAAACATTGTTGAAAATCCTGTTACGGCAATTACTTTTACACCTGCACAGCCGTATGTTTTCGGCTTTGAGTCAGAAGGTGTCTGGGCCGAAACAGAGGACCCCGAAACAGGTGAATACAAGGCGTTTTTCTGGTATGATACAAGCAGTTGTGACCCCTGCACAGAGGGCAATAAGCTTGCAGTTAAGTACAAGGATGGAAAGACAACCGTATTTACATACAGCGAGGAAAAGGGTAATTTCTTTGATGAAAAGGGCAATGAAATTCCTGCACCGTATGATGTAATCATTGAGGATTGCCAGTATAATAACCCATGGTCAATGGACGATGGTGATAACAACTATCTCAAAGTAAGCTTTATGGGTGTCAGCGGTGCGGTACGTGTTTTACTTGATAATGCTGAAGCACCTGAAGCGGCAACTGTAACTGCTGTTAAAAGCCAAAAAGACAATATAACCATTACGTGGAATCATGTAGCAAATGCCGAGTCTTACACAGTTTATAAAAAAGCTACTGATAAAGACGGCAAGCATACAGGTGACTGGCAGATAGTCGGTGACACAACAGAGTGTGTTTATCAGGAGAAAATAGAAAGCAGCACACAGCCGTATTATTATGTGTACATTGTTCATGCAGAGAACAAGTACGGACATAGCGAATATGATGCATCTAAGGAAGCATATTCAAAATATGTTCCTGCGGTAAAGGGCTTCGATGTTGCACCTAACAAAAAGGGTGTTTCAATAAAGTGGGATGCTTTTGAAGGACAAATCGAAATTTACCGCAGAGCTGCAGGTGAAACGAAGAGGACATATCTTGCAACGCTTGACGGCAACAAAAAATCGGTTATTGACCCTAATGTAAAAAGCGATACATATTACAAATATTATGCTATTCGTGTTGACGGCAAAAATAAAAGTGAAACATCAGAAAGCTCACTCATAAGATATCTGGCAACACCTCACCTCAGTGCAATTAAAAATGCTGCAAGCGGCATTACCTTGAGTTGGACGAAGTCGGAGGGAGCCACCGGTTATCGCGTATACAGACGCGGAGAGAAAGAGAAATACTATACTCTTATTGCCACAACAAAGAACCTGTCATATTGCGATAGTGCAGTAAAAGACACTATGGGGAAATATTATCAATATACGGTCAAGGCTGTTTGCGGAAAATATCTGAGTGATTATGAAACCGGTCTTGTTCTTCAGAGAAATCTGTTCCCCACACTTACAAGTGTAACAAACACAAATAATGGTGTTGTTGTTAAGTGGAACAAGCTTAATAAGGCTACAGAATACAAGATTTATCGTCGCGGAGCCGGTCAGACCACATGGACATATCTTGGCACCACCAAGAACCTTCAGTTCCTTGATAAGGGTGTCAAGAATTATGGCGGAAATTATTACAGATATACCGTAAGAGCAATGTTCGGAAAGACCTACGGAACCTTTGATACCAACGGACGTGTAATCCTCCGTCTTGCTGCACCTGAAATCACAAGAGTGAAAAATGATGCCGGCGGAGTTAAGGTCGAGTTCAAGGCGGTCAAAGGTGCAACAGGCTACTATGTATATCATAAGGTTGGTAAATCAAGCTGGGTTCGTGTGGGTTCAACCACAAAGACGAGCTTCGTTGATACGAATGTAAAAGCAGGCACTTCTTACATATACACGGTCAAGGCATATAAGGGCTCATATATGAGTGATTACGTGGCAACAACCACTCCGCTCATTCACGTTCCCGCACCCGCAGTTCAAACACCTGTCAACACATCAAAGGGCGTGAAAATAACCTGGCAGGTAGTTCCTATGGCGGAAAGATACTATGTGGGCAGACGCGATGTGGGCGGCACATGGAAAACCATAAAGACTATCAGCAAATCAGCTGTGAAGAAGGATTCTTACGGTCAGATTTATTATGTTGATACTACAGCCGTTGAGGGCAAAACCTATGACTATAGCGTAAGAGCTTATGCGAAGGGAACATCAAGCGGGTATTCAGAAAACCACTTCGGAACGTTTTTCCCTCCCATAGACGTGCTTTCTGCCAAGAATACCAACGGTGGCATAAAGGTGACCTGGGAAAAATCACCTAAGGCAAAAACATACGTCATACTCAGAAGCGTGGTAGGCGATAAGGAAGTTGAATTTTATAATGTTTCCGGCACAACAAGTTTTGTTGATAAAAATGTAACCTCCGGTAAAACATATAAATATGAGGTATGGGCAAGCGGTGGACCCGCAATCGCGGGTAGCGTAAGCGTTCCCGGAGCAACCAAAACCTGCACAGCAAAATAAACCCATATTATAAAACAGAACCACCCGAAGAATTGAATTCATTCTTCGGGTGGTTATTTGTTTGTAATCGTTTATTTGTAAAGGGGATACTTATCACAAATTGCAGTAACCTTTTCTCTTACGTAGTCTGCACTGTTTTCAAAATCAGTTGCAGTAAGCTTGATGAATTCTGCAATATCAACCATATCCTGCGCCTCAAAGCCACGTGTTGTAACGGCGGCTGTACCGATACGGATACCACTTGTAACGAAGGGCTTTTCAGGCTCGCGGGGGATAGAGTTTTTGTTTACTGTAATGTAAACCTCGTCAAGTCTGTGCTCAAGCTCCTTGCCTGTAATACCAAGGCTTCTCAGGTCGAGGAGGAGAAGGTGGTTGTCAGAACCGCCTGATACCATATTGATACCCTGTGCGCTGAGAGCGTTTTCAAGTGCCTTACAGTTTGAAATAACCTTTTTGCCGTATTCCTTGAATTCGGGCTTGAGTGCTTCACCGAAGCAGACAGCCTTTGCGGCAATAATGTGCATAAGAGGACCACCCTGAATGCCGGGGAAGATAGCCTTGTTTACCTTCTTGGCGATTTCCTCATCATTGCAAAGGATAAGACCGCCACGGGGACCGCGAAGCGTTTTGTGTGTTGTGGATGTGACAACGTGCGCATAGGGCACGGGTGAGGGGTGCTGACCTGCGGCAACAAGACCTGCAATGTGTGCCATATCAACCATAAACAAAGCGTTTACGGAATCTGCAATTTCGCGGATTCTTTTAAAATCAATTGTTCTTGAGTAAGCAGAAGCACCTGCGACAATAAGCTTGGGTGAGCATTCCTTTGCCTTCTTTTCGAGAGCATCATAATCAAGAAAACCATTATCGTCAACACCGTAGCTTTCAAAGTTGAAGTAGTTGCCGCTTACATTGACGGGTGAACCGTGTGTAAGGTGACCGCCATCTGCAAGGCTCATACCGAGAACGGTGTCACCGGGCTGAAGAAGTGCAAAATACACACCGAAGTTAGCCTGTGAGCCTGAGTGGGGCTGAACGTTTGCAAAGTTACAGCCGAAAAGCTCCTTAGCTCTTTCAATAGCAAGGCTTTCTGCGATGTCAACGTATTCGCAACCGCCATAGTAACGCTTTGAGGGATAGCCCTCAGCATATTTGTTTGTAAGAATACTTCCGCTTGCTGCCATAACCGCAGGCGAAGCGTAGTTTTCACTGGCAATAAGCTCTATATTTCTGGTCTGACGAATCTGCTCCTGCCGGAATGCTTCAAAAAGCTGGGCATCAGCAGACTTCAAAAGCTGAAAATCACTTTCGAGGTAAGAGTTCATTGATATTGCCTCCTAAAGAAATTATTATTCACAGGGTATATAATACAATAAAATGATTTATATTGCAACAAAATAAGTTTAAGTTAGCACTTCTGTGGCAAAATTTGTCATTTGTGTGATTTTATGCTCGTATATCCTGTAATTTTTAGGTTTTTTTATATTGCCAAGTGGCAAAATAGTGGTATAATTACTATGAGTAATAATGAGTAATAATAAAAACCAGTAATCACTTAATTATTTTTTAAAAGGAGAATGAAATGAATTCAAAGGATTTGAAGCAGAGAATTCTCGAAGCAAAAAAAGAAACAGGAACTATTATTCTCGCCCACACCTATCAGGACCCGGATATAATCGATATTGCCGATGTTACGGGTGACAGCTTTTTCCTTAGTAAAAAGGCTGCCGAGCTTAAAGCTAAGCGTGTGATTATGTGTGGTGTCCGTTTTATGGCGGAGAGTGTAAAAATCCTTTCACCTGAAACGGAGACGATTTTGCCTGTGCCATCTGCTACCTGTCCTATGGCAGAGCAGATTGCTCCCGAAAGAATAAAAAAATTCAAAGAGAAAAATCCTGCCGCACAGGTTGTGGCATACATCAATACAACCGCTGCCATCAAGGCAGAGTGTGACGTATGCGTCACAAGCTCCTCTGCAATTAAAATCGTTGAAAAGCTTGATGCTGATAAAATACTTTTTATTCCTGATCAGCACCTTGGCTCTTTTGTTAAAAAGCAGCTTCCTCACAAGAATATAATTCTGTGGGACGGCTACTGCCCTGTGCACGCTCAGCTTACCGCGGAGGATGTGCTTGAATGTAAAAAAATACATCCCGATGCAAAATTTGCGGTGCATCCCGAGTCCCCTGCAGAGGTTGTTGCGCTTGCAGATATGGTAGGCGCCACAAGCGAAATTATAAGCTACGCAAAGTCACAGCCCGGCAAGGTTATTATCGGCACCGAAAAGGGTGTTGTGGATTATCTTTCGACACACGAGGAAAACGGTGACCGCTTTATTCAGCTTGCTCCCCACAAATTATGTTGTGAGGATATGAAGAAAATATCCCTTGAGGATGTTTATAACGCAATAATCGGCAACTGTGGTGAAGATATTCAGTTGCCTGAGGAACTGAGAAAAAAAGCACTTGTAAGCATAAACCGGATGCTTGAATTGGGGTAATAAAATGAAGCTTTCCCATATCAAAAATCAATACACGGTAGTTATTGTAGGCAGTGGCCTTGCGGGGCTTTATGCCGCGCTTAACTTCCCAGCGGACGTTGATATTCTTATGCTCTCCAAGAAAGAGCGCCATCAGTCAAACAGTTCCCTTGCACAGGGCGGTATTGCCTGTGTGCTTGATTTGGAAAACGACAGCTACGACCTCCACATTGAAGACACCTTTATTGCAGGCGGCAGAGAAAATGATCCTGATGCTGTTACTCAGCTTGTAGAAGAAGGTCCCGGAGACGTACTTAAAACAATTGAATACGGAGTTGAATACGATCGAGACGAAAACGGTCATCTCATAAAGACGCTTGAGGGTGGTCATTGCCGTCGCAGAATCCTTCATCATAAGGATACATCAGGTAAGGAGATGGTTGATAAGCTCGTTCTTGCAGTTGAACAGCTTCCCAACGTAACGCTTGCTGATGAGACTATGGTAACTTCAATGACCCGAATCAAAAACGGCTTCAAGATTGAGGTTATGAGTCAAGGTGAGCACAAAACCGTTTATACCGATTATTGTCTGCTTGCTTCGGGTGGTATCGGCAGAGTGTACAAGTACACTACAAATCCCTCTGTTGCCACAGGCGACGGCGTACGTCTTGCTTATGAGATGGGAGCATCAATCAGAAACCTTAGTTACGTTCAGTTCCATCCCACGGCATTCAATGGTGCAAACCGTGAACAGTTCCTTATAAGTGAAGCAGTCAGGGGAGAGGGTGCATATCTTCTCAACTGTAATAAAGAACGCTTTATGGACAGATACGACAGCCGTCTTGAGCTTGCACCACGCGATATTGTTTCACGTTCGGTTATTATGGAGTCGCGTCGTCTGGGCAGTAACAATTTTTATCTTGATATCCGATATAAAGGCGAGGAATATCTCAGAAACAGATTCCCCGGTATTTACGCAGGCTGTCTGCAGCAGGGAGTGGATATTTCAAAGGATCTGATTCCCGTTTTCCCTTGTCAGCACTATCTTATGGGCGGTATTGAGGTTGACCTTAATGCACGCACCACTCTTCCCAGGCTTTATGCGGCAGGCGAGTGTGCTTGTACAGGTGTTCACGGCAAGAACAGGCTTGCAAGCAATTCTCTGCTGGAAGCACTTGTTTTTGGCAGAAAAGCTGCAGAGGATATAACAAGGTGTATCAGAGCAGGCTTTTACAAGGTATCTGTACCTGATGAAATCAAGGAATCGGATAAGTCGGGCGCACCGCTTCCCAAGGGGACTCGTACAGAGATACGCGATATTATGCAAAGGGCATACTTCGTAATACCCGACGAGGGCGCAATTCACGAGGGTAAACGAAGAATTGAGCATATTCTTAACAGACTTAAAAACGGCAGATTTGCCATTACTGCTGACTATTGCGAGGCGCTTTCCCTTGCGACGGTTGCATATATTATCCTTAAGGAGGTTGACAGATGATTCTGCCACAGTTTTATATTGATGACCTGATAAAAAACGCTATCAAGGAAGATATTAACTACATTGATGTTGCTACTGATTATCTTCTCCCGGAAGACGAGGTAAGTGAGGCAGTATTTATTGCAAAGGCAGATGGTGTGCTTTGCGGTATTGATGTAGCAATGAGAGTATTCCAACTTCTCGATGACACCTTCACATGCACCATTCACAAAAAAGATGGTGATGAAATCAAAAAGGGAGACCTTATCGCAGAGCTTAAGGGTAAAACTGTAAGACTTCTTAAGGGCGAGAGAACTGCTCTTAATCTTATTCAGCATATGAGTGGTATTGCGACTCTTACAAATATCTGTGTTAAGCAAACTCTGGGTACAAAGGCTACAATTGCTGATACGCGAAAGACTCTTCCCGGTCTGCGTTCAATTCAAAAGTATGCTGTTACCTGTGGTGGTGGACGCAACCACCGTTACAACCTTTCCGATTGTGCTATGCTTAAGGATAATCATATCGATGCCAAGGGCGGTATTACACCTGCGGTGAAGGCCTTGCGTGAGAAAATCGGACATACGGTAAAGATCGAGGTGGAAACACGTACCCTTGACGAGGTTCGTGAGGCCCTAGGTGCCGGTGCGGATATCATTATGCTTGATAATATGGATAATGATACAATGGCACAGGCAGTTACTCTTGTTGATGGCAAGGCACTTCTTGAAGCATCGGGCAACCTTACCGCAGAGAGAATCCGAAGTGTTGCAGAGCTTGGTGTTGATATTCTGTCAATCGGTGCATTGACTCATTCTGTAGAAGCATTCGATATCTCTATGAGAATGAAAAAAAAGTAGATTTTTGTACATATATGTGGTAGAATGAAGTGTAATTTGCATTTTCGGAGGAAGAAATGATACGAAAACTTATAAATAAATTCAAAAAAACAGCACGGTACAAGTGGTTACTGTATACCTGGCCAAAGCACAGATATGTAAAATGGTTCAGGACATTGCCAATTGATGATAAGGCAATTCTTCTTGAAGCACAGCACGGCACCGAAATCAATGGTAATATGTTCTATCTTGTTAAAGAGCTGAGAACAAATCCGGCTTATGCAGCGTTTAAAGTGTATATGTGCTGTCGTCCCGGCAATAAAAAACGCTTTGAAAAGACTTTCGAGGCATACGGTATCGAGGGTGTAAATCTCGTTGTGTTATCGAGCAAGGAGTATATGCGAGTGTTGGCGTCTGCCAAGTATCTTTTTAATGATAACACATATCTGCCTTTTTATCTGAAAAAAGAGGGTCAGATTTACCTTAATACATGGCACGGCACACCGCTTAAAACACTCGGCAGAGGTATTAAAAATGCTATGCACGGCATCGGTAACGCACAGAAAAACTTTGTTTGTGCCGATTACCTTCTTTATCCCAATGAGTACACAATGAACCATATGGTCGAGGACTATATGCTGGAAAATATTGCTAAGGGCAAAAGTTTGCTTGCCGGATATCCCCGTAACACAGCATTTTTCAACAATGAGCGTGGTGCGCAGATTCGTGAGGAATTAGAGCTTGAGGGCAAAAAGATTTATGCATATATGCCCACGTGGCGTGGTTCTGTAGGCAATCTTGATCAGAAAGCAAATACCTACTTCAAATACTATCTTTATGAATTGGATAAACTCCTTAACGATGATGAGATAGTTTACCTTAACCTTCATCCCATTGCTGTTAAGGATGTTGATTTCAGTACTTTCACACACATCAGAAACTTTCCTGCACTCTATGAAACTTATGATTTTATGAACTGTGCAGACTGTCTTATTACAGACTATTCAAGTGTGTTCTATGATTACGCAGTAACAGGTAAGAAATGTATTCTTTTCACATTTGACCAAGAAGATTACTTTGCAGACCGTGGCGTTTATAAGCCCCTTTCGGAGCTTCCCTTCCCCAACGTAAAAACACTTGACGAGCTCCTTAAAGAAGTTCGTTCTCCCAAAAACTATGACGAATCCGCATTCCTGGAAGAATATTGTTCATACGATTGTGTTGATGCATCAAAGAAAATCCTTGATTTTGTTCTTTTTGGCAAGCAGGCTGATAAGCTTAAGGTAGTTGATATCAAGGATAATGGCAAAAAGAATGTTCTTTTATATGCAGGTGGTCTTGAACGAAATGGTATTACCACTTCAAGCCTGAATCTGCTTAAGAATCTTGACACTTCAGAATACAATTTCTATGTTTCTTTCCCTGCAGAAAAAGCAAAAAATTATCAGGATAACATAGCAGCTTTACCTAAGGGTGTTAATTACTTCCCTGTTCAGGGTGTATTTAATCTTCCTTATATCAAGATGAAGCTGTGGCATAAATTCAACAAGAAGAATTTCCCTCTCAAACCACTTATGAAAATAATGGAGAGAGAGTGGAAATACGAGATAGAGCGTATTTATGGCGGAATGCGCGTTGATGATGCAATTCAGTTTAACGGTTATGAAACAAAGATGATTCTTTTGTATTCACAGTTTGATTGCAATACAAGCATCTACGTTCATAACGATATGGTAGAAGAGATCCGTACAAAGAGCAACCAGCGTAAGAGTGTATTGAAATATGCTTACGCTAAGTATGATAACGTAGCACTTGTTACCGAAGACCTGATTGAACCAACCTCAACCTTTGTTAGTAAGAACGATAATTTCAAAATTGCTCATAACGTTATTGCTTATGATGAAATTGTGGAACGCGGAAAAGCTGAGATTCAGTTTGATGAAGGTGTTACAAAATGCAACATTGAGTTAGATGAGCTTAAAAGAATTCTTGAAAGTGATTCAAAGGTGTTTGTAACAGTCGGCAGATATTCACCTGAAAAGGGTCACGAAAGAATGATAAACGCCTTTAATAAGGTTTGGCAGGAAAATAAGGATACGTATTTCATTATTATAGGTGGTTATCAGAATTATGGCTTGTACGATGACCTTACTGAATATATCAAGGATATTCCTTGTGGTAATAATGTAATACTTATTCTTTCAATGTCGAATCCTTTGCCGGTTATAAAGGCTTGTGACGGCTTTGTGTTGGGCTCCTTCTACGAGGGCTTTGGTCTTGTTATTGTTGAGGCGGATATTCTTGGTCTACCCGCAGTATCTACCGATATTACAGGTCCGCGCTTGTTTATGAAAAATAACAATGGCACGCTTGTAGAAAACTCAGACGAAGGTGTTGAAAAGGCTTTCCGACTGATTTTAGAGGGCAATGTGCCTATGCTCACAACCGATTACAAGAAGTATAATGAGAATGCTATTGCAGAGTTCAAAGCACTTATCAATTAATTAAGATAAAATAAAAATCGTTTCCGATAAATGGTGTCGGAAACGATTTTTTGTTTTATGACAATTCGAATTGTCCTGTGTAGAGCTTGTAATATTTACCCTCTTGTCTGAGAAGGTCGTCATGGTCGCCCTTTTCGATAATTTCACCGTTTTCAAGTACCATAATGGCGTTTGAATTTCGTACGGTTGAAAGTCTGTGTGCAATAACGAAAACTGTTTTGCCCTCCATCAGTTTATCCATACCTTTTTCAATAAGTCTTTCGGTACGGGTGTCAATGGAGCTTGTTGCTTCGTCAAGGATAAGCACGGGCGGGTCTGCAACAGCAGCGCGGGCAATTGCGAGGAGCTGTCTCTGACCCTGTGAAAGGTTACTGCCGTCACCTGTAAGCATTGTGTTGTAGCCGTCGGGCAATCTGTTGATAAAACTGTGTGCGTTTGCAACCTTTGCTGCATTCACAACTTCGTCGTGGGTTGCATCAAGCTTACCGTAACGAATGTTTTCCTCAACTGTACCTGTGAACAGGTGAGTGTCCTGAAGAACCATTGCAAGTGAACGTCGCAGGTCATCCTTTTTAATCTTCTTGATATTGATTCCGTCGTAGGTGATTTTACCTTCCTGAATATCATAGAATCTGTTTATAAGATTTGTGATGGTTGTCTTACCTGCACCTGTTGAGCCTACAAAGGCGATTTTTTGTCCGGGTTTTGCATAAAGTGAAACGTTCTTAAGAACTGTCTTTTTACCATCGTAGGAGAAGGTAACGTCGTGGAATCTTACGTCACCCTTAAGGGGTGTGTAGGTAACACTTCCGTCTGCGGAGTGGGGATGCTTCCAAGCCCAGTTACCGGTTCGTGTTTCGCTTTCGGTAACGTTGCCGTCCTTGTCGATTTCTGCATTTACAAGTGTAACATAGCCATCATCCTCTTCGTGCTTTTCATCAATGATATCAAAAATTCTCTCCGCACCTGCGAGGGCAAGCAGAATATTGTTCATCTGCTGTGAAACCTGTGTGATGGGGTTTGAAAACTGCCTTGTGTACTGAAGGAAGGAAGCGAGGGAGCCGATTGAGAGAACACCTGAGAAGCCGCCAAGCAGGAAGCCTGTAAAGCCCTGCTGAGCATCGGTCAGGTTAAGGATTATAAATGCACCGAATGCAGCAGAAAGTGTGAAGTTGATGTAAGAAATGTTACCCATTATGGGCATCAGGATGCTTGCAAAGGTATGAGCCTTTGTAGCAGCTTTTCTGAAATCCTCGTTGATTTGTGTGAAATCCTCTTTGGATTTGTCCTCGCGACAGAAAACCTTAACAACCTTAAGACCCTCGATAAGCTCTTCAATATAACCGTTTACGCTGCCTACAGCCGCCTGCTGTTTGCGGAAATATTTTGAACTTTTGCCACCTACGAACTTGATAACAAGGAGCATAACCACAAGCATCAGGATAATAAGTCCCGTAAGGGCAGGGGAAATGTAAAGCATCATAATGAAGATGCCGACAGCCATTACGCTTGAGGAAATAAGCTGTACAAGACCTTGGCTGATAGCCTCACGGACTGTGTCAACGTCGTTTGTGAAACGGCTCATAAGCTCACCGTGAGTGTGGGTGTCATAATATTTTATAGGTAAGTCGAGAAGATGGTCGAACAAATCACGTCTTAAGAGGTTGAGAGTTTTTTGTGATACATTGAGCATAAGCCGTGAGTGAGCATACTGTGCGCCCGCACCGAGGAGATAGAGAACGGCAAGGGCAATGAGCATCTTTATAAGATTTGATACATCGTCTGAGCCTGTGTTCAGAAGATTGCCTATTTCGTTGATTATGGGTGTGAGGAGGTAGGTTCCTGCAATGTTGGCAACACTTGCAAACAACACGAGGAAAACAACAAGTGCAACAAGCCCCTTGCTTTTTGCAACGTAAGAAAGAAGTCGGCTGATTGTCTTGCCTGCGTTTTTAGGTTTACCGACCATCATTTTTTTGCCGGGGCCACCGTGTGCAGGTGGCATTTTTTTATTGTCAGACATTATCTTCACTCCCTTCTTACTGTTCCATTTTGCTTTCCTGCTGTGAGATGTAAACATCCTTGTAAATCTCGTTGCGTGAAAGCAATTCGTCGTGTGTGCCTATATCGTTTATTTTACCGTCATCAAGGACGATGATTCTATCAGCGTGCTGAATTGAGTTAATACGCTGAGCAATGATGATTTTTGTTGTTTCGGGTAACAGGTTTTTCATACCCTCGCGGATTTTGCCGTCGGTTGCAGTATCAACTGCACTTGTCGAGTCGTCAAGGATAAGCACACGAGGCTTTTTGAGTATTGCACGTGCAATACAGAGTCGTTGCTTCTGACCACCTGATACGTTTACACCACCCTGTCCAAGGTCTGTGTTATAACCGTCGGGAAAACTCATTACGAAGTCGTCTGCCTGCGCAATTTTTGCCGCGGCACGAATTTCCTCAAGTGTAGCGGATTCATCGCCCCAACGAAGATTTTCTTCGATTGTGCCGGAGAAAAGCAGGTTGGTTTGCAATACCATTGAAACGCTGTTGCGGAGATTGTGGAGGGTATAATCCCTTACGTCTCTGCCGCCAACAAGCACCTGGCCTTCGGTTGTGTCATAAAGTCGGGGGATGAGCTGTACCAACGAGGTCTTTGCACTACCCGTACCACCGAGAATACCGATTGTTTCGCCTGATTTTATAGTAAGGTTAATATCCTTAAGAACATTATTTTCCGCAGTTTCACTGTACTTAAAGCATACGTTTCTGAATTCAATTGTGCCGTCGCCTACCTTGAGCTCGGGGTCAGCGTTTTCGTCCGTGATGTGGGACTTTTCGTCAAGGACTTCACAGATACGGCTGATAGCCGCCTTTGCCATAACCGACATAACGAAAATCATCGAGATTATCATCAACGACATAAATATCTGCTGAATATATGTGATGAAGCTCATAAGGTCACCCAACTGCATTGTGCCGCCGAGAATAAGTTTTGAGCCAATCCACAATACCAATAAAATACAGGAGTAAATCGAAATGGTCATTATGGGGCTGTTGAGGATAATAAGCTTTTCTGCATAAATAGAAGCATCGCGGAGCTCATCGTTTGATATGCGGAAATTCTCTTTTTCGTGCTTTGCACGTACAAACGCTTTTACCACACGTGCGCCGACAAGCTTTTCCTGAATATAATTGTTGATTTTATCATATTTTTTAAACATTGCTGTAAATCGCTTATGCGCAAGTGAGCCGATAAGGAGAATAAGCCCAAACATTATGGGGGCTATGCACATGAACACAAGTGACAGTTTCTTGTTGATGGAGAATGCCATTGAAATCGCCATTATGAACATAAGGGGAGAGCGGATAAGCATTCGAAGTGCCATCATAAAACCCATCTGCGTCATATTGATATCCGTTGTCATTCGGGTAATGAGTGAGCCCGTTGAGAACTTGTCAATGTTGGAAAACGAGAAGTCCTGAATCTTGTTGAAAATACCTGTGCGGAGCTCAGAGCCGAAGCCCATACCCGCTTTTGCTGCAAAGAAAGCCGCAGCTGCACCACAGGCAAGGGATATAACGGACAGACCAAGCATAAATGCACCTGTTGACAGTATAAGGTCTGTGCCCACTTTATCAGCAAATCCCATTTTAATGAGAATATCTGCAATAAAGCTTTCCTTTTCGGTGATTGACTGACCACCGATACCGCAGTCAACGATAATTGACATCAGAAGAGGGATTGTAACCTCAATAAGCACCTCCAACACAATGCACAAGGGTGAAAGTATTGCAGGTATGCGGTACTTTTTAGCATAGGGTAAAATTTTGCGTAACATTATTTATTATCTCCTTCCCCGTTTTCGTTAAGTAGTGCTGATATTTCCTCGGGAGTAAAGCTTTTTGAGTCAAGGTTTTCATGTAACCTCGCCAATAGACTGTGAAGGGTGTCAATTTCCTTGTCGGAAAAGCCCTTGAACATTTCCTTGTCCGTGGTTTCACATATTTTTGCAAACTGCCTGAGAGCCTCTGCGCCCTTTTCGGTTACCGATAGGTGGTTTTTCCTGCTGTCATCCTTATCAGTGGTTCGCGTGATAAGACCCGCCTTTTCAATTCGCTTGAGTGAGGTTGCGGCACTTGCGGGTGATACGTGCATAGCCTCGGCGACCTCCTTCTGGGTGCATCCGTCGTGCTCGGTGATGTACCTGAGGACTGAGGGCTGACCGAAGTAAAGCCCCACGTTTGAGGCGGCTTTCGTTATCTGACAGCGGTGTATAACCGATATGGATATAAACTCCCGCACCAATTCTCTGAGCTCCATTTTAAGCCCCTTTCGAAAATAGTTAAACGTTTAATTTATTGACCTATATATATTACCATCTTTTGGAGGAATATTATTCCAAAAAAGAATTAAAAAACACAAATTTATAATTTTACAGATTATTAAAATTTCGGTTTTGCATAAAAAGAAATAAATGGAGCGTATAGCTTTAATTTTATTTGTAGAGGAATCGACAAAAGTTATGCAATATTACCAAAAGTCGCGTTGTATTTTTAATAGGGGTTTGAACAAAATATATCAAAAAAACTTGAAAATGATAGTCGAGTCTGTTATTATTACATTGATGTACTACAATTTTCGGTGGTGAAGATGTGGAAAAGATGGTAAAAAAGGATAACTATAACGATTTCCCTCTTTACGTGTTCCATCAGGGGCGCAATTTCAAGGCGCAGGATTTTCTCGGTGCACATAAGGTGGAAGAGGGCAAATATGTTTTCAGAGTGTGGGCACCCCATGCTATGGCAATTTATGTAATAGGTGACTTTAACGATTGGAACGAAGATGCTTCACCTATGTATAAGATTAGCGATGGCGGTGTGTGGGAAGCATACGTTGAGGGTGTAAAAAATTTCCAGGCATATAAATTCCTTGTTTATACGCCTGACGGCTTTAAGAATTACAAGGCCGACCCTTATGCAATCCACGCGGAAACAAGACCGGGTACCGCTTCAAAAATCTTTGAGGGTAATTACAAATGGCGTGATTCCTCCTGGATTAAGAAAAGGCGCGAGTCATCTGTTTATAAATCACCCGTTAATATTTACGAGGTTCACCTGGGCTCCTGGAAAATGTTTGAGGATGGTAATAACTTAAGCTACCGCCACCTTGCAAAGGAACTTGTGGGCTATGTTAAGAACATGGGCTACACACACGTGGAGCTTATGCCCGTTGCGGAGCACCCATTTGACGGCTCCTGGGGTTATCAGGTTACGGGGTATTTTGCGGTAACCTCAAGGTACGGTACACCCGATGATTTCAAATATTTTGTTGACGAGTGCCATAAGGCAGGAATCGGTGTTATTGTGGATTGGGTACCTGCCCACTTCCCCAAGGATGCCCACGGTCTTGCAGAGTTTGACGGAGAGGCTTGTTATGAGTATAAAGACATTCGCAAGGGCGAGCATCTCCAATGGGGTACAAAGGTCTTTGACTTTGGCAGAAATGAGGTGCAAAGCTTCCTTGTTTCAAACGCATGTTTCTGGTTTGATGAATATCACATTGACGGTCTCAGAGTTGATGCGGTTGCTTCAATGCTGTATCTGGATTACGGAAGAGATGACGGGCAATGGATTGCCAACGAGAACGGTGGTAACGAAAACCTTGAAGCGGTTGCCTTTATGAAACTTCTTAATGAAACTGTGTTCACAGAGCACGGTGACGTAATGATGATAGCCGAGGAAAGCACTGCCTGGCCTATGGTTTCCAAGCCTGTTTATATGGGTGGTCTTGGCTACAACTTCAAGTGGAATATGGGTTGGATGAATGATATCCTCCGTTACTTCTCTCTTGATGGAATCTATAAAAAATATAACCACGATTTAATCACATTTTCATTTTTCTATGCTTTCAGCGAGAACTTTGTTCTGCCAATTTCCCACGACGAGGTTGTGCACGGCAAATGCTCTCTTATAAATAAAATTCCCGGCAATTATAATGAGAAGTTTGCAGGAGTGCGAGCCTTCCTTGGCTATATGTACGCTCACCCGGGCAAAAAACTTCTGTTTATGGGTACGGAGTTTGGTCAGTTTATTGAGTGGGACTACAAGAAGGGTCTTGATTGGATTCTCCTTGACTATGAAATGCACGTTCTGTTGCAGGACTACGCCCGCGAGCTTAACAAATTCTACAAGAAAAATTCACCTTTATGGGAGATTGATTACAGCTGGGAAGGCTTCAAGTGGGTTGTCAGCGACGACAACGACAACTCGGTTATTGCCTTTGTGAGAAGTAACGAAGCAGGGGATAAGCTCCTTGCGGTGTGCAACTTCACACCTATTGCTCGCCACAGTTACAAAATCGGTGTTCCCGATGCAGATAGCTACGAGATTGTTTTCAACTCCGACAACGCTAAGTTCGGCGGTACGGGTGAAAGAATAAAAAAGACCTATAAGGTCAATAAGGGTATGATGCATGGCTTCAATAATTATATTGAGCTTTCTTTACCGCCTATGACAACGCTCTATTTAAAGCAGAACAAAAAGGCAGAAGCATCAGACTCAACTGAGAGAGGTAAAAAATAAACTTTATATACATCGAAAGGAATGTGACAGTAATGGCAAAAAAGACAGAATGTATCGCAATGCTCCTTGCAGGCGGTCAGGGTTCAAGACTCGGTGTGCTTACAAAGAACATTGCAAAGCCTGCAGTACCTTATGGCGGTAAGTACAGAATTATTGACTTCCCCCTTTCAAACTGTGTGAACTCAGGTATTTATACGGTTGGTGTTCTCACACAGTATCAGCCCCTTGAGCTTAATGAGTATATCGGCAATGGTGGTCCTTGGGATCTTGACCGTGCAAATGGTGGTGTGCATATTCTCTCACCATATCAGCAGATTCAAGGTACAGAGTGGTATAAGGGTACAGCAAACGCTATTTATCAGAACATCCATTTTATTGACAGATACAATCCCGAGTACGTTGCAATTCTTTCGGGAGACCACATCTACAAGATGGACTACGCTAAAATGCTTCAGTTCCATAAGGAAAAGGAGGCAGCTTGTACAATAGCAATGCTTGAGGTACCGTGGGAGGAGGCGTCACGCTTTGGCTTGATGTTTACCGACGATGACAGCAGAATTACTGCATTTGAGGAAAAGCCCAAGGAGCCTAAGAGTAACAAAGCATCTATGGGTGTTTATATGTTTACGTGGTCAAAGCTTCGTCAGTACCTTATCGATGATGAAAACGACCCGGGCTCATCAAACGACTTCGGCAAGAACGTTATCCCTGCAATGCACGAGGCAGGCGAAAGACTCTTTGCTTACGGATTTGACGGTTATTGGAAGGATGTCGGAACAATCGACTCTCTTTGGGAGGCAAACCTTGATATCCTTAATCCTAAAGTTAATATCGATCTCAGCGACAACTCCTGGAAGATTTACGGCAGAGGCACAAATGCTGCTCCTCAGTACATTTCAGATAAAGCAGTTATCGAGAATTCTATCGCAACTGCAGGCTGCGAAATTGAAGGTAAAATTGATTACTCAATTCTTTTCAACGATGTAACTGTTGAAGAGGGCGCATTCGTTGATTATTCAATCGTTATGCCCGGTGCGGTCATCAAAAAGGGTGCAGTTGTTCAGTATGCAATGGTTGCAGAAAATGCAGTTATTGAAGAGGGTGCCGTGGTTGGTGAAAATCCCGAAAAATGCGAGGACCTTGAAAAATGGGGCGTAAGCGTTGTCGGTGCAGGCGTTACAGTTGGTAAAAATGCCAAGGTTAAGGCACAGTCAATGATTGCAGAAGACGTTAAGGAGGGTGAAACAGTATGATTGCAAAAAATGTTCTCGGAATAGTTTATTCCAATTCATTTGATTCAGCTTTGAGCGCACTTACTGCCAGACGTACAATGGGCTCCGTACCCTTTGGTGGCAGATACAGACTTATTGATTTCCCGCTTTCCAATATGGTGAACTGTGGTATTACAAAGGTTGGTGTTATTGCTAACAGCAACTTCCATTCACTTATGGACCATATCGGTAGCGGCAGACCCTGGGACCTTTCGCGTAAGGTTGACGGTCTTACGTTGTTACCTCCTTTTACACCTGCACACGCAGAGGGTAATAACAGAATTGATACTCTCGGTCGTATTATGGAATATATTTCTCACTCAAAGCAGGAATACGTTCTCCTTATGGATTCAAACTTTGTCTGCAATATGGATCTTAAAAAGCTTCTCAGCTTCCATTCAGGCAAAAATGCAGATATAACCCTTGCTTATTGCACAGGTATTGCACCCAGGCTTCAGAACAGAGCAGTTGTTGAACTTGATGAAACAGGCAAGGTTACAAATGTCGGTATTGACGTTAAGACTAATAACGACGTGAATTATATTGCCAACGTTGTGCTTATCAGAAAAGCCCTTCTCGAAAGACTTATCGGTGATGCACAAAGCTATGCTTACACAAGCTTTGAAAAGGATATTATCCAGAAAAACGTTGATAACCTCAACATTTATGGCTACAAGGTTGAGGAGTGGAACTGCACAATTGACAGTATGGAAACTTATTTTGCCGCAAATATGGCATTGCTAGAAAAGGCAACAAGAAAGTCACTTTTCAATTCACAGAGCCCCGTTTACACAAAGGTTCGTGACGATATGCCTGTTATCTACGGTCTGGCTTCAGATTGCAAAAACTCACTTATTGCCGACGGATGTCAGATTGAGGGTACTGTGAAAAACAGTATCGTTTTCCGTGGTGCAAGGGTTGCAAAGGGCGCAGTTGTTGAAAACTCCATTCTTATGCAGGATGCCTTCGTTGGTGAGGATGCAAAGCTCAATTGTGTTGTTATGGATAAGAACACAGTTATCACACCCAAGAAGGTTCTTTCAGGTGATAAGAGTTATCCCTTGTTTGTTGGTAAGCATATAGTTATTTAACAGTTTATGTATTCAATCCGGGAGGTGCTTTTTATGGCAGTTTGCCCTGTGTGCGGTTGCAGGACCGATGAGCTTGATTTTGTTCAGGGTAAGGTCGGCAGCTGGTCAGGTAATATTTGTTCCTTTTGCGAAAAGCAGTTAAAGGGTATTGATGCCAAAAATGGCCTTACAGAGGCTCAGTTCAGGTGGGTTACCGCCGCTCTGTCAAAGGACATTCAGCGTGATGAGAATTTACTCAGCGAGCTGAATGCTTTGTCGGGTGTATCTGCAACGGCAGAAGCTCCACAGCAATATCCTGTTGTTACACACTATTCTGCCTCCCAAAGCACCCCTGTGAAATCCCCTGCAGGGGGACAGGCAAATGATGAGCTCGTAAGACAGCTTGAGAAAAGGGTTGAACAGCTGGAAAAACAGTTGCGTATAATGAAGCGATCAGCTCTCATTAAAACAATTCTTGAAATATGTATTCCAATTATTCTCGGTATAGTTATACTGATAGTATTTTTCTCATCAGGTTTGTTTGACTATCTGTCAAGTTTATATAATGAGCTTATGTGATTTTAAACTAAAAGGAGAAAATTATGAAGGTTTTATATGCAGCAAGTGAGGCATTGCCCTTTATTGCCAGCGGTGGTCTGGGCGATGTTGCAGGCTCGCTTCCTCAGGCGTTGAGAAAACGTCTTGTAGGTTGCCGTGTGGTTATGCCTCTTTACGATAATATTAAGCAAGAACTTAAGGATTCAATGAAATTTATCACGAGTATTTCTGTGCCGGTTGCCTGGCGCAGACAGTATTGCGGTATTTTCGAAGCAAGGTCAGGCGGAGTTATTTACTATCTTCTTGACAATCAGTATTATTTCAAACGTGATACTCTTTACGGCTTTTATGATGATGCGGAGCGTTTTGCATTCTTCTCACGTGCCATTCTTGAGATTATCCCTCACATCGATTTCAAGCCCGACATCATTCATTGTAACGACTGGCAGACAGCGTTGACCCCTGTCTATTACAGCACAATCTATGCAAATCAGCCCGGTTATGAAAATATCAAGACAGTCTTTACCATTCACAACATTCAGTATCAGGGTGTTTACGGTGAGGAGCTTATTGATAACGTTGTGGGTATCGACCACGCACACCGCAGCCTTATTGAGTATGACGGTGCAGTTAATCTTATGAAGGGTGGTATCGAGTGTGCAAATGCGGTTACGACAGTAAGCCCCTCCTATGCCAACGAAATTCTTGACCCTTGGTATTCACACGGTCTTGACACAATCCTTCGTCAGCGCTGCTACAAGCTCCGCGGTATTCTTAATGGTATCGACGTTGAAAATTACAACCCTGAAACGGATAAGGATGTTTTCAAAAACTATTCAGCCGATAATGTAAGGGGTAAATACGTAAATAAAAAAGAACTCCAGAAGCTTCTTGGGCTTCCGGAGAAGAGTGATACACCTGTAATGGGTATGGTGACAAGGCTTGTTTCACACAAGGGGCTTGACCTTTGCAAAGCAGTTCTTGATGAGCTTCTTTCCACAACAGATATTCAGCTTGTTGTTCTTGGCTCGGGTGATTATCAGTATGAGGAATTCTTCCGCGGTCTTGCCGCACGTTATCCTGAGCAGGTTGGCTTGTGCCTCGGCTTCATTCCCGACCTTGCACGTAAGATTTATGCTGGTGCGGATTTCTTCCTTATGCCGTCAAAGAGTGAACCCTGCGGTCTTTCACAGATGGTTGCACTCCGCTATGGCACAATTCCCATTGTCCGTGAAACAGGCGGTCTTCGTGACTCCGTAAAAGACAGCGGTGACGGTGAAGGAAACGGCTTTGTTTTCTCATCATACAATGCTCACGATATGCTCCACGCCATAAGGCGCGCCGTTGAAGGCTATAACGACAAGAAGGGCTGGCCCATTCTTGTTAAGCGTGCTATGGACAGCGATAACAGCTGGGGCAAATCTGCAAATGATTATATCAAGATGTATAAGGAAATTCTTAAGGGCTGATATAAAAGTATTAATCATTTGGCTTTAATGTGCCTGCAGTTTTTCTGATTAAGCCTTCTACACCTTTAATGACGGCCTCGATGCTTTTGGGTTCGGGGCCGCCGTATCGTCTTGCGTTGACGGTCTTCTCAGGAAATTCGCTCAGATACATCTCTGTAATTGACAGAGAAACTGCCTGTGCGAGCTTAGGAGGAATGGAGAACCACCTTTTAGGTATGTAGCCCAACTGTGCCGCGGCAAAAAGTGTTCGGTAAATGATAACTGCATAAAGCATATCTGCGGTGTCTCCCGCCTGTGCAGAGCCTGCGTCCATACGCTCGTGGGTCTGGATTGCTGCACGGTAGATTGTGCGGGTGTTGAAGATAACATCCTCCTCGCGGTCATCAAGGGCATTTGCGGACAGACCTGAACGGCTGTCGGTCCTGCCCAGAATATAGTCAGCAGTAACGTCGTAATAGTCTGAAACACGGCACAAAAAGTCAAGATTAAATTCACGGATTCCTTTTTCGTAGTGTGATAAAAGTGCTTGGGATATACCTAATTCAATAGCAGCGGTTTTCTGACTGAGACCCTTCTCAGTCCGTAATTCCACAAGTCTCTCAGAGTACGTAGCCATAATTTCACGTCCTTATTTACATTGGTTTGATGCAATTATACAGATTGTATAATACTATACACTATTCCACAGGAGAATGCAATGAAAACTTACACAATTCATTTAATACGTCACGCCCTTACCAGGGGAAACCTTGAAGGCAGATACATCGGTCAGACGGACGAGCCTCTTTGCCGTGAGGGTATCGAACAGCTTGAAAAGATGAAGACTGACTATGATTATCCTTACCCCGATGTGGTTTTTACAAGCACACTCAAGCGTTGTGTCGAAACTGCACACATCCTTTATCCCGACAAAAATCCCATTGAAATGAGGGGCTTTGAGGAATGTGACTTCGGTGAGTTTGAGGGTCACACAGCAGATGAACTCAAGCCCTATGAGGAGTTTTCCCAATGGCTTGCAGGCGGTGAGGATGCAAAACCCCTCAATGGTGAAAGTAACGGTGAATTTGCCACAAGAGTGTGCAATGTTTTCCAGAAAACTGTTGACGGTATGATTAAAACGGGGACAGGCTCTGCCGCCATTGTTACTCACGGTGGTGTTATTATGTCAATCCTTGCGGCATTCGGTGTGCCTGAGCTTCCCATGACCGAGTGGCTTTGCCCCTCGGGGTGTGGTTATACAATTCGTATAACGCCCTCTCTCTGGAGCAAGGTTCGTAAATTTGAGGTAATAAATGAGGTACCTGCCGAGCCCCTTACTCAGACCCAGGAGGACAGATTGTGGGACTATTACCCCGACTTGCCCGAGGATGATGAATGGGACGACGGAGGAGATTTGACAATCTGATGCTCGTCTGCGACTCGCGTGATATAAATCCGCGATGCGGATTTGTGATATTCGCTGACGCGTGTGATATATTGCTGAAGCAATGTGATATATTTTGCTTCGCAAAATGTTGAGGGGCTACGCCGTTATTATAAAGCTTCGCATCTTTGTAAGTTGATAACGTTTTTTATAATAGCTGCACGCAGTGCCCGATAATTTTGCATTTTGCATTTCAAGAAATGGTGATTCTATGTCAGACTACAAAATTTATGCTAATCACGCTCATCTTTTTCCAAAGGGCACAAAGCCCAATGCGGATATTGACAAGCTGAAGGCGTTGATGGCTGCTTGCGGAATCGAAAAAGCAGTTTGCTTTGCACCCTTTCAGAATCAGATGGATATGTATGACGTTTCAAGAGGGCAAAACCCAAATGATTGGCTTGCAAATGAAATAAAGAATGAAGACTCCCTTGTCGGCTTCGGGTCAATAAACTTTGAAAAGGCTGACCTTAAGGAACAGGTTAAGCACATAAGTGAGCTTGGTCTTAAAGGGATTAAAATTCACCCCGCCTATCAGGAGGTCAGGGTTGATTCGCCTGAGCTTTTTAAGGTTTACGAGCAGGCACAAGAGGAGAATCTTTTCCTTTCATTCCATACGGGTCTTCATTGGCACCGGATAAGGGATTATCAGATGCTCCTTTTTGATGAGGTGGCATATAATTTCCCGCGGCTGCGTTTCAGTATGGAGCATATGGGTGGATACAGCTTCTTTAAGGAGGCTCTGCTTGTAATGAACAATAATTCCCGCGATGAAATTCACCACGTCTTTGCAGGGTGGACAAGCATACCGATGTGTGAGGATGAATTCGGTAACCCACGCAGGGGAGTGTGGACTCTGACAGACGATGACCTTTGTGACCTTATTTATCAGACAGGTACGGAGCGTAGCATTTTTGGTCTCGATTTTCCGTACAACGACATAGAAAAAACAAAAAAAGCAATTGACAGAATCAAAAATCTGCCAATATCCGAGGAGGCTAAGAGAGGCATCTTAGGAGAAAATTTAAAAAGAGAATTGAATTTATAAAAATAGTCCCTCAAGACAAATTGTCCTGAGGGATTTGCTTTTGATTAGGAGTTTTTCTTTTTCTTGCTTGATACGATTTCAAAAATGCCGATAACCAGACCTGCTAAAGCCACAATAACAAAAATAACAATACCAATTTTTAAAATATTGTTGGTTGTTTCTTTCGGCTTTTCTGCAGCGGATGTTTCAGGAACAGTTATGGTTTCATATGCTACACTGATAACAGGCTCGGCTGTTGTTGCATTGGTTGAAGCGGTGGTTGTTGCACTTGTTGTTGCGGGATATGTATAATTGTTTGTAACTATTGAAGCAGTCGGTGCATTAGTAGTTGGTGCGGCAGGTGTTGCGGTGCTTCCTGAAACAGAACCGGATGAGCTTGAAGCGGAACCGGATGAGCCTGAAACGGTACCGGATGAACTTGAAGCGGAACCTGCTGAGTTTGCTGAGGAAGAACTTCCGGCAACAGAACTTGTTGAACCGAAGGGGACGGGAGGGGTTTTGCCGCCCTTAAAATAAAAATCGGTTGATAAAAGATGAAGGAGGTAGTCACAGTCCATTATATCTTCGGTTTCAATATCTATATAATAAAGATAGTTATCCGAATATGTGACAACAAAAGCACAAACCAAATCATCGTCATAGCTTTTTACTGCAGGAGTGCCGTTTATGAAAAATATTTCTCCGTCTGCTTCCAGCCAATCCTTCTTTATCTCGTTGAATTCTTTTTTTGCATTCCCCGATCTGCTGCCTGAAATTTCCATTTCAGCATAACGATCATTGAAGCTGATAAAAGCCTCATAACCATCAGGGCTTTCGGGTTGTAATTCTGTGTATGTGAAGTCATAGCCTTCTGTTACACAAACAAATTCATTACCGTAATGTGTATTTTTTGCGGCAACACTTACAGCAAGAGAAAGTGCCATAGCGACAGTCATTAAAATGCAAATAAATTTTTTCATGATTATCCCATCCTTATTAATTGATATAATCAATTTAAGGATATTTTTTATTCAATGTCAATAAAAACAAATCAAAAAATTGCCAAAACAGAAAAATAGTTCTCTGACAGAATACACTTGTCAGAGAACCGTTTTTATATCCCAAGCAGTTTTTCTGCGTTAATATGGTATATTTTTTCTTTGTCATTCTGTGAGAGACCCAGGGTTTCAATCATACCCACATCCCAATGTGGTGCGTGCCACGGACAGTCGGAGCCAAACAGTATAAGGTCAGCTCCTTTTTTGTCAAGAATCCGTTGAGCTCTGTCCTTAGCCATTGCGGCATAGCCGAATGCGGTGTCAAAATAAACGGGAATATCACACAGGTATTTAAGCACGTCCTCAGCCATATTGGCAGAGCCCCAGTGAGCACACACCATAGGTGAGTCAATCCATTTGGCGGCTGTGCGGAGCCTTTCAGGTGTTGCGTGGTAGGGTGCCGGATATCCCATATCCTCGCCCGCATGAAAAAGAATTATAAGACCAAGCTGTGAAGCTTTTTTGTAAAGTGGCTTCATTTTTTCGTCGTCAACGAAAAATTGCTGGTACTCAGGGTGGAATTTAATTCCCTTTAACCCCATATCCTTTATTCTTTCAAGCTCACAAAGAGCATCCTTTGATTGAGGGTAAACAGAGCCAAAGGGTATGATGCTGTTGCTTTCGCACTCTTTAACAAAATTGTTTACTGATTGCTGTTGCTTTTCGTTGGTGGCAATACCGAGCACCACGCTTTTTCCGATGTTGTCGCGTTTCATAATGGCTTGAAGTCCTGTAAGTGTGCCGTCTGTCTGCGGAATAAGACCACCCGAGGAAAAGCTTAATTTCTCCATTGCTACGGCAGCGATTTTTTCAGGGAATGCGTGTGTGTGAAAATCTATTATCAAATTTAAACCTTCTTACTTGATTATCTTGTATATCAGAGCCTCGTCAACAGGCTTTTCGTCGGAAAATTCAATGGCGGCTAAAAATCTCTTCTCTGCCCCTTCAAATGATTTTTCATTACAGGAGTAGAGTATGGCAAGGGTGTCGCCTCTCTTTACATAGTCACATGTCTTTTTAGTCAGGACAATACCTGCACTCATATCAATGGTGTCGTCCTTGGTTTCTCTACCTGCGCCAAGCATAACCGAGGCAATTCCCATAGCCTCTGCATCAGTTTTTGAAATGTACCCGCCACAGGGGGACTTGACCTCATGAGTATATGCTGATGTAGGGAAAAGTGCGGGTTTGTCTATCCACTCAGCGTTACCGCCCTGCGCACCTATCCATTCTTTGAATTTGAGGAGAGCCTTCCCCGAAGTGAGGGTATCCTCAGTGAGTGCCCTTGCCTCTTCTGTGGATATGCCTTTTGACAGAGCTATAATCTGAGTTGCAAGAGTAAGACTGACTTCCCTTAAATCCTCTGCCCCCGTATTGTTGAGCACATCGATAGCCTCTTTTACTTCAAGGGCGTTGCCGATGTTAAAGCCAAGGGGTCTTTCCATATTTGTAATTACTGCGGATGTGTTTCTGCCGCAGTTGTTACCAATTTTAACCATCTCGCGGGCAAGTGCCTCAGCATCCTCAGGAGTTTTCATAAAGGCACCCGAGCCGAATTTAACGTCAAGCACAATTGTGTGGGACCCTGCCGCCAGCTTCTTTGACATAATGCTCGATGCAATAAGGGGTATGCTGTCAACAGTTGCGGTAACGTCACGGAGGGCATAAAGTTTTTTGTCCGCAGGGGTCAGATTGCCTGTCTGTCCCACAACTGCTACACCGATTTTTTCAACCTGTGCGAAAAATTCTTCGGGTGTGAGTGCGGTGTTAAAGCCCTCAACGGACTCCAATTTATCAATGGTACCGCCTGTGTGACCAAGACCTCTGCCACTCATTTTTGCCATAACACAGCCAAGAGAGGATACAATGGGAGCAACAATGAGAGTTGTCTTGTCACCCACACCGCCTGTGCTGTGCTTGTCAACGGTGCTCCTTCCGAAACGGCTCAGGTCAACTGTGTCACCCGATTTCGCCATAGCTATTGTCAGGTCGGCAGTTTCCTTTTCGGTCATCCCCATATAAAAAATTGCCATACAAAGGGCAGATGCCTGATAGTCGGGTATTGTGCCGTTAACGTAGCCCTTTATAAAAAAATCGATTTCAGCGGTAGTAAGCTCACCGCCGTCACGCTTTTTCTTGATAATATCGTAAACTCTCATTATTTCACATCCTTCGGTGAGAATGATACGGGTAAAAGTTCACTTAAG
>JAZNLJ010000103.1:0-3307 GCA_045579005.1 Acutalibacteraceae bacterium
AGGTAACTGCTCAGCCTGCTACGGCGATAACCGTTGCGTTGACTGTGGCAAATGCTTTGATTGTGCATCAGATGGTGTCGGCTTCTGCGAAAGCTGTATGCTTTGCTCTGACTGCACTATAGTTTGCCAGGGCTGTAACGAAGGCTGTGAAAACTGCGTTCAGCTCTGTCCCCTTTGCCACGAGCAATGTGAATTATGTGTATCTGACGGTTTCTGCGAGGATTGCGGAATTTGCCGGAGTTGTGCATCAGGATTGTGGTGTGAGGATTGCAACCACTGTGGCACTTGCTACGACCTTTGCTTCAGTTGTGGTAAGTGTTCGGATTGTGCCGTAATATGCGAAGAATGCGGAGAGCATTGTGATAATTGTGCAAATATTTGTGAATACTGTGAGCTTTGCGAATATTGCTGTGAAGAAAAATCAGAATGTAACGACGGAATGTGCATTGAAAATCCCGAGTATGAGCATCACTTCTGTGTTGATTGCGGACAATGCTTCTGCATAAACTATTACTGTTATAACTGTAACTATTTTGAAGAAGATCGTTGCTCATCCTGTTGTAATATGGCGATGAATAATCTTGGTTGCTATTGCGGAAAATGCATCAGCGACCCTGATTTAGCAGAACACCTTAAAACAGAGCACGGTGATTCCTTTGAATACCACCCTGCTACACCTGAAACCGAATGGAGCTATGACGAAGAACACCATTGGAAGGATTGTAGGTTCTGCGTAACCGAAGAGCACAGAACTAACCAAAACAACCACGATTTTACCGATTATATGGTTTGCACAATCTGTGGTTACATTGGTGAAATCGGACCATCAGTAAGTGGTTCTGTTAGTATTGATGGCACTTATGATGATATAACTTTAGAGCTTATTTCAAGTGATGGTGAAACAGTTGAAAAAACTATAATTATATCAAACGATTCGTATGAATATTTAATCAAAAATATTGAAAGTGGCGAATATTTTTTGCGGGTAAGTGCAGATGGCTATGCTACAAGAACTTATGCTATTACCATTGATGATACAACAACATTGCTTGATATTTGCTTGTACGAATCAGGTGACGCTAATATGGACGGTGTAGTTGACGCGTTAGACTATCAGTATGTTGTTAACGTTGCTGTAAGCGATGCGGTTGTTCCGGCTATTACAAGTTATGATAGTGAATACAGACTTGCACTTTGTGATTACGCCTGTGACGGATATATTGATGTACTTGACTGCTTCCTTATAGCAAGAATAACAGACGGAGGTTTGCCAACTCAAAGTGATTCTATAGAAATTATAGGTGTAAGCGCCCCTGTTGTAAACGGTCTACCGTCTTATAATGCAACGCTTGATGATTCAAAGTATGAAATTTATGATGAAACCTCTGGCTATATTTATAATGGTGTAACGTGGTATGATCTAACCGATGATACTAATGTTGACGTAGACGATGTATTTAAAGCAGGGCACACCTATAAGCTGGTTGTTGAGGTTGTACCAATTAGTGATGACTGGAATCTGAAATATGCAACAATCAATGGTGAAACGGCATTAGTAGAGGAAGCATCGGATTGTTATCTGGTTTCATGTACCTTTGTTGCATAAAAGATATAATAAAAGAGCTGTAAAAAACTATTAGTTTTTTACAGCTCTTTGCGTTCTATAAATCACTATAATCAATCTTTAAATCTTTAAAGTAATATTCCTTGTCGTGCTCACCGATTTCCCGAAGCACACGGCAGGGGTTGCCTACGGCTACCACATTTGCAGGAATATCTTTTGTAACAACGCTTCCTGCACCTATAACAGTATTATCGCCGATTGTCACACCCGGCATTATAAGTGCACCTGCACCAATCCAACAATTTCTGCCGATGTGAACAGGAATATTGTATTGGTAAGCCTTCTCTCTTAGTTCGGGGTTAATAGGATGGCCTGCTGTGGCAACAACCACATTCGGACCGAACATTGTGCAGTCTCCCACATAAATGTGGGTATCATCTACCATGGTAAGCCCAAAATTCGCATAAACATTATTGCCAAAGTGAACATTGTGCCCACCCCAATTGGCGTGAAAGGGTGGCTCAATGTAGCAATTTTCACCGATTTCTGCAAGCATTTCTTTGAGCATCGCTTCTCGTTTGGGAAGTTCCGAAGGGCGTGTCATATTAAAATCATAGAGCTTATCAAGATAGCCTAATTGCTCCGTCATAATTTCCTCTCCGCTTGGGTAGTATACCTTTCCGGAGTGGATTTTTTCTTTATCTGTCATTTGTTTAGTCTTCCTTTGGAATATCGTTAACTGTTTCAGAAGGTAATTCGTTCACTTGCTCTGTGGGAGCAGATGTAGGCTCTGCAGGGATAACTGTGTAGTCAGGCTGCTGTGCCATTGCAGGAATACCGCTTTGTGTGTTTTCCGGTACAGGCTCCTGTGCTGGAAGCTTTGTAAGCTTTACTGCTGCTGAAATGCCGCTTGAAAGTGAGATTATAACCCAGGCGTGAAAAACAACGTCAATAATCATATCAGCCGAAAATCCTACGAAAACAAACATAAAAATAGTGTCTATTATGAAGCTGATAAGGGCAAATATAAGCCAACCGAAGCCACGTTTTTTAGATAAAAACCAACATAGTGCATATATAGCCGTAAGTATGACGGAAACTGCTATCATTATAACAAGAAAGCTTGTAGCGGCAGGCTCAAAATCAGTCCATTCATAGTAATAATCAGCAGGCATTTTGCCTGTGTAAAGCATACCGAAAAATGTGAGATAATACGGAATTGATGCGGAAAAGAGGAAATATGATGAACTACCGGCAATAAGCAGAACCATATTTACAAGTGTAAATGCCACCACAAGCAAAAGATTGTTGCGTGACCCATTGTACCTTTGTAAAAGTGATTGTTGCGGTGAAATCGGAGCACCTTGAACAGAAGGTTTCTTAAATAATGCCATAAATACATCTCCTTTTAATTACATTACATCTATATTATAAATATAAAATATAAGGCAAGTCAATTGCCTAAATTTATGAAATACTTGTATGTTGTTTGTTGAAATGGTATACTGAATATAATGATTAAATCAATATTTCAAGAGGGATAAAAATGAAATACATATTTATTCTCATAGCTTTATTTATATGTGTTCTTGTGTTTAATGCAATTAAAATAAAGGTTAAAGCAAGAAAATTAACTGAAGAAAAGCTTCACACAACACAAGCTCAGCAAATGGAATATGCCGAACGGTTAGGCAAAATGATAAGGTGTGAAACAGTATCAAAGGAAGGTAGCTTTGATGATAC
>JAZNLJ010000104.1:0-14214 GCA_045579005.1 Acutalibacteraceae bacterium
TACTTGAAGAGATTGAGTGAGGTATTATTATGAACGGACTTACGCGTCGCGAAAAGCTTATCACTGATATTGATACAGTAATTGATATACTTGAAAAATCAAAGGTCCTGCACCTTGGCCTTGTGGATGGTGACGAGCCCTACGTTGTGCCTATGAATTACGGCTACACAATGGACGAAGGTAAGCTTACTTTATGGTTGCACGGTGCAACTCAGGGCAGAAAGTATGATATTATCAGAAAAAATCCTAAGGTGTTTTTTGAAATGGAGTGCGATTTACAGCCCTTTGAGGGTGATGTTGCCTGTAAATACGGCATCAGCTATACCTCGCTTATGGGCAGAGGCACAGCGGTGGTTATTGAAGATAGCCAGCAAAAGCAGGATGCTCTCACATTCCTTATGAAAACACAGACAGGTATGGATTTTGAGTTTAATGAAAAACTGGCGTCTGTTGTCGGAATAATCCGCATTGATGTAATTGACTATACCGCCAAGCACAGACCATTGCCGAAGAAATAATAGGGTTTTAATCCGCTTTTGTATAAAAAGGCGGGGGATTATATGAGGAGAATGGGATTAATATGAAAGTAGATCCACGCGTGTATATACACGATTCGGACAAAAAAGCATTGGAAGCATTAAAGGCGATTCCCGGTTTTACACAGCTTCTGAAGGCGTTTATGAAGATTTGGAACGAGCGCCAATTTGCGGTACAGAATATGTCTTCAAATTTGAAGCTGGGTCCTGACCAGTTGCCGGAATATTATAATATGCTACCACCTATATGCGAAAAATTGGGTATTGATGTTCCTGAGCTGTACCTTACAATGGACGTTGTGCCCAATGCATATACAAGCGGTGAAACAAAACCGTTTATTGTAATGACCTCAGGCTTGCTTGATAACGTACCCAAGGAGCTGATTCCTACGGTTCTTGCTCATGAGTGCGGTCACATTGCCTGCCACCATGTGCTTTATCACACAATGGGACAGATGCTTCTTGAGGGAAGTCTGCTGGGTCTTAACATAATCAGCGGTATTGACCTTACTGCTATTGCGCTCCCGTTGAAAATTGCGTTTTTCCATTGGATGCGGTGCAGCGAATATTCTGCCGACAGAGCGGCAGCGGTTTGTGACGGTGGTTCTGACAATATTGTTAAAATGTGTATGGCTTTTGCAGGCTACGGCAAGAATAATGACGACAAAGCCAATAAAGAGGTGTTCATGGCGCAGGCTTTGGAATACCGTGAAATGGTGAAGACCGACAAGTGGAACAAGGCTTTGGAATTTATGATGTTCAGCACAGCAACCCATCCGCTTACCGCCATGCGTGCTTATGAATGTGATGAGTGGTGCAAGCAGGAGATGTTCGGCAGAGTGGCTGCTTTGTTTGAGGGTGCAGCTAATGGTGATATGAGTGATTTGTGGATTCCTATGGTAGAGGATGCTGCCTACTTTATGGAGCGTAATTACAATGAGGTTTACAAAGAGCTGTCGGACTACGGCTTTACAAACATAACACTTAACAGGATGATGGCTCCCACAGGAAAAAGTCTGCCGGGTCATACAGTGGGTATGACAGTAAACGGTCAGCGTAATTTTGCAAAGAGCACATGGCTTCCCGCAACTGCAGAGATTATTCTGTGGTACTATGAGCCCACAACCAATGCAGAGCTTGCACAGCAATATCCGGGCTATCTTTTCCTGCCGAATAACAATAAGCATTATAAGGGTATGGACTGTCGTGTGGTTGCACAGGAATTTATGGGTGCTGGCTTCACCAATATTACTTATGAAGCACGCAAGGAGGACGTAGTGGGTCTTTTCGCAAAGGAGGGTCAGACCTATAAGGTGCTGGTTAACGGAAGAGAGAACTTTTCCCACGGTGAGATGCTCCATCAGAGCACCAATATACACATCGTTTACCATTCAAACAACCCTTATATGGCAAACCAGGGTCAGTACGTGCAGTATCAGTCATAAAAAGAAATAAGGATATCAGGTGTTCGGGAGAATATCTGATATCTTTTTGTTGTAAAAAAATATGTGCTATGCTAAAATGAGGTTATGAAGTCAAAGGAGGCATACACAATGAAGTGTCCTAATTGTGGCGGTAATATCGGCAGATTTGAACTTGCACCCAATTGTAAGCATTGCGGAGTAAATATTTTTTACAGTCAGCAAAAGGATTTGCTTACCCGTGATGCTAAAATGTGTGAGCTTGAGTATGCAGGCTTCAGAATTCTTGTTTCAAAGCTGAAAACAACATTCATAAAGGGCATTATACCTATTTTGCGAATCGTTGCTATGGTTGTTGCCATTGCATCAATATTTGTGCCCTTTGCAACGGTAACAACACAACTCCCCCTCATGAGTGCCGGATTCAGCTTTGGTGCCTGGGGTATCTATTCCGCCTTTTCTGACGGCACACTCGGTGCAGTTATAAGCCTTCTTGGTTATGCACCCCGTCAGGCAGGTGTTATGATTGCATTGTTAACGTTTATTGTGTTGATTTTCTTGTCGGGTCTCGGCATATTCCTGACATTGCTTTTATCTTTTATAAATATTCAGAAATCGGCAAAGGTTATGAGGGTGTTTGCCCTGGCGGGAAGTGTTTTTTGCATTGGTGCCGCAGTTATAAGTTTCCTTATACCTTCGGTTATGTCAGAAAGTGGCTTTCTTGTCGGCAAGCCGGGTATTGGTGCCTTTGGTTGCATTGCGATTCTTATATTTGTTTTTATTCTCAATCACCTTGTTATTAAGAAAAATATTCAGCCTGAAATCAAGGCGGTTGACCTTCAGCGCATTGAAATGAAAAAGCGTGTCAAAGCAGGTGAGATTTCCCTTGATGATTTGTCGCTCCCTGTTTTTGAGAGCGCTGAGGAACGTGAAAAACGTCTTGAGGAAGAGGAAAAAAGCAAACAAATGGTGCTTGATGCGAAGGGCGGTGAAGCGCGTGAGTAAGGCGAAAAAAGCCCATAAGGAGCAGAGCAAGAAAAAACAGTTTATAATCTTTGGCTTGTGCAGCTTTATTGCTCTCGTGATGTGTATGGTCACTCTTGTTATCACCGTAAAACAAGTAGAGGGTGACAATAACCACGGAAACAAAGATTCCACCGTAAAGGAAAGTGCTACGTTATTAAAAAACGACTTTTCCATCCTTTCGGACTATGCACGCGGCTTAACTGAAAAAACACACAATAATAAATTCGTTAAGGTCTGCTCATACACAGATGTTTCCGTTGACGATTCAACTGTGAAGCTTTATGACAAAGAAGGAAATGAAGCGGACACGAGTCTTTTTCTTTATGCTAAAAATAAGCTTCTGCCCACTATCGACGGCTGGTACGGAGAGGATTATACAGGTACCTTTGGCGTTGTGTATGACGATATGCCGCGTATCAGTTTAGCAGATGTGAAAACTGCAACTGCACGTTATACAACGGGTCTGGCAGACGATAATGGCAACCCTGTTTATGACGACAGCGGTGTGCTGGTTGACGAGGATTATTATTACCTTACATTCAATGCTGATGGTAAGAGTGCAACAGAAAAAGGTGTTGTCGGGACCTTTCGCACAGATGATGTTCCCGAAATCGGTGCAAGGCTCAGAAAAGAGCTTGCAACAGTTTGTGATATTAAAGAAAGTCAGGTGGAGCCTGACGGATTCACCGCAACATTAAAAATTAATCGTTTTACCGATGAAATTGTATATCTTGAAATTGCGAGATTTTATAGTGTAAAGGCAGATGTGAATTTCATCGGAGATATGCTCACTTTTGGTGAAAGGTCACTTGAGTTCACTTATAAGGTGACCGAGCATTTTGATTATTACTATGCAGGCATAGCCTTTACTAACGAGCAGTTGTATCTGGATGTTGGCGAGGAAGGTGTTGTTTCCGTTAATGCGATTATTGAGGACGACAGCGATTATGCGGTTACTTTTTCTTCCTCTGATGAGAGCATTGCGACTGTTGATGAAATGGGCTACGTTACAGCACTTAAAGCAAGTGACAAGCCTGTTAATTTGACGGTTACACTGAATTATATGGGCGAAATATTCACAGATGAATGTCCCGTTTACGTGGACAGCGCAGATAATTAAGGGGGTGCTTTTGTGAATGAAAACGAAATTAAAACGATAGCCACGGAAAAAGCCCCCGAAAAGGAAAATGTCAGATATTACGAGGGTCACAACTTCGTAGGTGTCCGCGAAACCGTGTCATACCTTATGAATGACTGGTCAAACTCCTTTAATATTAATAGCTTTTCTGAACGTTATATCTGGGACGTTGTCAATATTGACTTTACGGTCAGTGCGGTTATGAACCTTGTAACTGCTGCCTGGGACGTGGTGAATGATACGTTTATTTCTGTCATAGTTGACAACACACGTACACGTATAGGTAAATTCAGACCATACCTTGTGGGTATGCAGTTACCTCTTACGGTAATGAGTATCTTTACCTGGCTTTTGCCTCTTTTCTTCGGTACAACGGGCGGTACTTATTTACCTAAGCTTATTTACTATTACATTTTTGCAATTATCAATGAAACGGCAGGAACATTCACAAGTGTTGCAAAAAGCGGGTATATGTCAACTATTACACCAAACCCAAATGAACGAATAAGGCTCATAACCCTTGCAGAGCTTCTTACGGGCTATATGGGTGAAGACTTGCCACGTTACATAATGGGTGTGCTTATTGACCTTGTAAATAACAAGGTTGTAAAGTGGAAGCTCAGCTCCGTGTTTATGGTGATGGGTGGCGGTACTGCACTTATATCATCGCTTTGCACCTTCTGGTTCTTTATGCAGTCGAAGGAGCGAGTGCCGCAATCTATTGAAAAGCCAAGCATAAAAGAGGGTATGAGGGCAATTGTTTCAAACTACCCCGTGCTTCTTATGTGCCTGTCGGAGTTCTTGGGTAACTTCTCGATCAGCAAGAGTGAAACAAACTACTTTATCGATGTTCTTGGTAGCTATTCGCTCATAACTCTCCTTAATATACCATCGTCGATGAACGGTAGCATAAGCTATGCCTTTGTTGCTCCCTTAAGAAAACGCTTTTCATCAAAATCTCTTTGGATTTTCAATGACATATACAACAGCGTGATATCAATCTGCCTGTTCTTATTTGGTATGACCAAGAAGAAAACTATGTTCAAAAAGACTGTACCTATGTGTATTGCATTCGGTCTTAAGGAATGGTTTGTGAAATGGTCATGGGGTATTTCCAAGGTTATAAATGCCGATTTATGGAACGAGGCAATGGATTACTGCGAGTGGAAGAACGGCTATCGTATGGAGGCTACCACAGGTGTTGCAAAGGGACTTATTCTCAAGGTGCAGAGTGCACTTTTGGGCTCTGTTACAAGCCTTATTATGAAGAAAATCGGTTATGTGCAAGGACTTGAAATCGGCACACAGAACGATAAAACAAAATTCTGGGAGTTTGCTCTTTGCACAATCGTGCCCACCATAACGGGTATATTGAGAATTGTGCCCAAGTTCCTGTGGCCCATTTCACGTCAGAAGCGGGAGTGGATGTATTCCGAGCTTCAGGAAAAACGTCAGCAAAATGTTATGGGTTATGTTGAAGAATTTAAAAATACCGATTGAAAAACGGACAATAATTTGTTATTATAATAAAATAAAATGAATTCGTGGGGGAAATGTTATGGATAATAATTATAATGCTCCGGATAACCAGCCCGTTATGACCTCGGCCAAGAAGGGAATGACCAACAAGCCTATCATAATTGCACTTTGCATCATTATTGCGGTGTCAATTGTTTCTGTTGCAGTTGTCGGTGTGTTCCTTGCAGTCAAGAGTGGTGTCAGCCACAAGGAGATAGTAAGGTCACTTGAAGCAGGAAAATACAGCGAAGCGCGTAAAATCTTTGAGGATAAGTACGGCTACGGTAATTCTGACGATGAACTTACAGGTGTGCTTGAGGACAGACTTGTTGCTATGCAGAATGAATACCTTGAAGGTGAAATTACATATACAAGTGCAATGAAGGAAATCGAAGTAATCCGCAATATGGGTATTGAGGAGCTTGATGATGCACTTTCTCAGGCAGAAGCTTACATTGAGGGTAACGAGGGTAATATTGCCTCGTCCGATAAGCAGTCTGCAAATAAAAATGTTAGCCGTCAGGAGGCTCCTGATGTTAATCTCGGTTCTGAACCCTTACCTGAGGCTCCCAAGGTATCATCATCTTCACCCAGGATTACATCTGCCACCACACTTAATGGTGAAGTTCTCCCAATGTCAGACGTTAATGCAGCTCGTTCATTCGGTGCAAATAAGACAATTGACGGCTACTATGATTCCTGTTGGTGCGTAAATACACCCAATACAGGTGCGGCAGGTGCGTCAATACGCTTTAATCTTGCCCAGAAAAGTACCGTTAGCGGTGTTACTCTTGTAAATGGCAACCTTTATCATCCTTATGACAACCTTTATTCAAAGAATGGTCAGGTTAAGTCATTTACACTTACGTTCAGCGATGGTTCATCACAGACCTTTACCGCATCCTTCAATGGTAGTGCAAGCAGCGTTCCGCAGGAATTCTATCTCAGCAATCCTGTTGAAACAGATTACATTACCTTGACGGTTCAGTCAGGCTATGTGGGTTCAAAGTTCACCACAAACGTATGTATTGGGGAGTTTAATGTATTTTGATGAGTAAGAAGAAAATTATTGCATTGCTTCTTTGCGGATGTGTACTGTTTTTATCAGGGTGCTCTGCCGGAACGGAGAAATCCAACGGCAAGGAATCGGCAACAGTAAGTGAGTCTGCGGTCGAAACCGCATTGCCGCCTGAGGAAGTGATTGATATTACAACAACTCTTGATCCCATAAAAGCAGAGCTTGATGAAATCTGCAAAAAATATGAAGCAACAGGTGTGCAGATTGCAGTTCTTAAGGAAGGCAAGCTTTACGGTACACATCAGTATGGAATGGCTGTAAAAGAGGATGAAATTCCTGTCAGCGAGGATACAAAGTTCAGAATTGCATCCTTGTCAAAGCTTGTTACCGATATTATATTTATGCGTCTTGCAGAGGATGGGCTTGTTTCTCTTGATGAGGATATAAGCACTTACCTTGGCTTTAAGGTGCGTAATCCCCGATATCCCGATGATGTAATCACCCCCGCCATGCTTATGTCGCACATGTCAAGCATTATTGATTCATCACAGTTCCTTGATTCAAGACTTGACGGCTCACGTGAAAAGCTTCAGGATTTGCTCGAAAGAAGGGACAGCTATTCGGGTGCTGAGCCTGGTACAGACTATTCCTACAGTAATTTTTCTATTGCAATTGTAGGCTGTATCTGCGAAAAAGTGACAGGTAAGAATTTTGATCAGCTTGCAGATGAATATATATTCGACTTGCTTGATATTGATGCAGGCTATACCGCAACCAACGTGAAAAATCAGGCACAGTTAGGAGCTCTTTACGGTGAAGGCGGTCGGACTATAAGCCAGCAGTTAGAGGAAAAATTCTGCGACGAATTAGGTCAGACACATCACCTTGTTCAGGGTAACCTGACTATAAGCGCAAAGGATTATATCACAATTGCATCTGTTCTGTGTAATGACGGTCTTGCAGCAGACGGAACAAGAATTCTTAAGAAAGAATCTGTTGACAGGATGCTGGCTGACCCCGTGGGCTTCGGCTTTGAGAGAAATATGCACGTGATTGAGGGTAAGGAGTTCCTGTTCCACACGGGCTGTAATTTTGGTATGTTCTCGGGCTACGTTATTGATCCTGAAACAGATTTCGGAATATGTGTGCTCACGTCGGGTGCCCCCGGTACAAAGGATGAAGCATCATACATTTACAAGATTATTCTTGAAATAATCCGTGCTTCTTACGATTTGTGTGTTCCGTGGCAATAATCTATGAATAGAAAAGAACTTGAAAAACATATAAATGAAACATACGGTGTAACTGCCGAATACCCCTGGAGCACTGCTCCCGGTTACTGTGTTTTTCGCCACAGCGATAACAAAAAGTGGTTTGCTGTGATTATGGATATTCCACGCGAGAAGATTGAGCACGATACAGACGGTTTAATCGACGTGGTGAATCTGAAGTGTGATCCGATTTTAATCGGTTCAGTACGTAATGAAAAGGGGATTTTCCCCGGCTACCATATGAACAAAAACCATTGGATTACTGTTACACTTGATGGCATAGCTGACGATGAAACAATAAAATGGCTTCTGAATCTCAGCTTTGACCTTACAGCTAAAAGGAAAAAATAAAATCTGACTCATCCGATTTTTTGCGGGTGAGTCGTTTTGTTTGTGAACATATATATACTTCCTTGACGAACAGGTGAAGAATAGAGTATAATTTTATGGAAAAACGATGTAGCGGAGGCTGTTTTTATGACAGATTTACCATTGTACAAAAACTCTGAGTTTTCACCCGAGGAGCGTGCAGAGGATTTACTCTCGCGTATGACTCTGCGTGAAAAAATTGCTCAGCTTGATATGAAGTTCGGCAGTCAGTACTGCACGGAGGTGCACCCTTACGATAATTGCTCAGTTACTGCTGCTTCGGATTATTATTGGGACAGACTCCGTGAAGATTTTACTGATGGTCTCGGTTATCTTCACGACAATTATTCTGTTCCTGCAGTTATGAACAAATTACAGAAGTTTTTTATAGAGAATTCACGTCTGGGAATTCCCGTGATTTTCACAGGTGAGGCGCTTCACGGAATTGCGGGTACAAGGGCAACCGTGCTTCCCATTCCCACAGCCTGGGCGGCAACCTTTGAACCTGAGTATGCCTACAGGGCAGGCAGAGTTATTGCCAAGGAAACAAGGTCTTTAGGTATATTTGAAATTCTTGCACCTAACCTTGACGTTGCACGTGATCCCCGTTGGGGCAGAACAGAAGAGACCTTCGGTGAGGATACCTGCCTTTCCGCAAAAATGGCTGTTGGTATTGTAAAGGGTCATCAGAACGGTGATATTTCAAGGAAGGATTCTGTTATTTCCGAGCCTAAGCATTATTGCATCCACGGTATTCCCGAGGGCGGTGTAAATTGTGGTACTGCCCGTGCAGGTCTTCGTGAAATCGAGAGCTGTTATCTGCCTGTTTTCGAGGCGGCAATAAAAGAGGGTGGAGCAACCGATGTTATGGTTAGTTACAATTCCATTGACGGAGACCTGATGATGACATCAAGCCATTATCTTAAAACAGTTCTTAAGGAGCGTTACGGGCTTCCCGGTATTTGCCGCTCCGATTGGGGCGGACTCCGTCGGGTTCACTATCTCCACAAGATGGCAAAGGACCCCAAGGATGCAATTTACCTTTCAAAGAGGAACGGACTTGATTGTCAGGGCGGTGACGAATATCCTAACAAATTGTGGGTTGACTCGCTTGAAGAGCTTGTGAACGAGGGTAAGATTGACGTTGAAAACATCAATGAATCTTGCCGACGTGTGCTGACGCTTAAGTTTAAATTAGGCCTTTTCGAGAATCCCTATACAGACGAGGATGGTTACAGGAACGTTATCAACTGCAAGGAGCACCTTGATACTGCCCTTGAAATTGCGCAGAAATCAATTATTCTTCTTAAAAATGACGGTATTTTACCTCTTGATAAGAATAAATACAAGAAAATAGCCCTTATAGGACCATCTTCCAACAAGGTTCGCCTCGGTGGATACTCTGCAAAGATTGTTGACAGAGAGCTTGAAACAATTTACAAAGTCCTCAAAGAAATACTGCCCGATGCAGAAATTATGCAATGTGACGGCTGCGGTATAAGTGGTGATGATTTTAAGTTTGCCCTTGGCGACCAGCACCATCTTGCAGGTATTCAGGCAGAAACTCACACCGAGGATATTGAAACAGCGGTGAAATTCGCACAGGAAAGCGACCTTGTTATCTTCTGTGGCGGTGACGATACAATCTCAAGTGGTGAGGGTCGTGACAGATGTGAGCTTACACTTTGCGGTAAACAGAGTGAGCTTATGAAGAAGCTGTCTGAAACAGGCAAGCCTATGATATTTGTGATGATTCACGGTAAGCCCCTTGTTATCAAGGAAGAAAGTGATATGTGCAACGCTGTGCTTTCTTGTTGGTTTGGTGGTGAGCGCGGACCCCAGGCAATCTGTGACGTGCTTTTGGGAAAGGTTAATCCCGGTGGTAAATTGCCCTTCTCATTACCACGAAGGTCAACTATGATTCCCTGCTACTATTCAATGCTTCCGGGTGCGAGTAACGAATACTACGAGGGTAGGGGCGATGCACTTTATCCCTTCGGTTTCGGTCTGTCATATACAACCTTTGAGTATAAAAAATTGACTCTTGAAAGGACAGGTGACACCGATGTTAAGGCTACTGTTACCGTTAAAAATACAGGCGCTGTAGCAGGTGACGAGGTTGTGCAGATTTACGTTGAGGACTGCGAAAGCTCTGTCGTAACCCCCAGAGTTCTTCTCAAAGATTTCAAGCGTGTGACACTTGCTTCCGGCGAGGAGAAAACTGTTGAATTCAACCTGGGCTACAACGCATTCCGTCTTATGAATCAGGCTTATGAGTGGGTTGTTGAGCCGGGCACATTCAAAATCAGTGCAGGCTCATCCTCAAGGGATTTGCACTTGACAGAAGAAATAGAATTGTGATTTATATGAGAAAACCCTTTGACTTTGTTGCGAGAGTCAAAGGGTTTTCTTTATTTCAATTCTTTTATTGATTTAACTGTTTTGGTTTCTATTCCGTAATCCTGCGTGAACGTAAGATTTTTCATTATATCTTCGCCGGAAAGCCAGGTTGAGTTATAAAGGTCAATAACAGTACCGCTTTTGGTGACTACTGCAATATGCTTCTGTTCATAAAATTTCTCGTTTTCCGAGTAGCCCTCAACAAGTGCTATGGTGTCAACAGAATTATATTTACATTCCTCGTGGGAAAGGGGAAAATCCGCCTGTGAATACCGAAAGCCGTCTTCATAAAATACGGTGGTGGAAAAAATACTTGATATACATCCGATAAGAGCAAGGCACTCACCCGCAATGGTAAGATATTTGTAAAAGCCCTTTAAAATTCCGGATGCTTCGGGAGAGTGAACTGTCTTTTTGTTGTTCTTTTTCTCCTTCGGTTTACGGTTAAGTATCTGTATTGAAAGACCTACTGAGAAAAGACTGCCGAAGAAAGGCATCAGAAAAAGGTTTTCGTAAAAGCCTGTATAGAAAAGACTGCCTCTGAACATCAGCAAACAGGCAACGTAGAAAAAGGCTATGAGAAATGCGGTAACGGGAACATCAACGGCAATGGCGAGTCCCAATATCCTGAAAATCCCGGACACTCCCTGACTGTGCCTCGCAGCACCCTTGTGGGCAGATGCTTTGCGCGCAACGGGTGTAACACAATCTGAAGTGCCGCCATTCTCCATAAATGCCACAAGATTATCGTGGTAAGCTGTGCGGTATTTTGATTTTTTCAGCTTTTTGAGGGCTTTTTCGTCCTTGCCCTCATAGAAAAGACTCTGCCCGCCAATTACAGCACACTCAATCTGTGCCTCGTGAAAGTTGCGGAGCATCATATTTATAATGTTATCAGCGGCAGAGCCAAGCATCTCGCTGCTCTCAATAACAGAATCACCGAAGTAACGGTTAATTGCTTTTCTCTGGGCATCAATAAGACGGTTTTTAGTGATTCCGTCCTTGAGAAATGCCGTAAGCTCAGGGACGAGCCTTTCAAGAAGCGTATTGATTTCACCGAAGCAATCCTTCATTAACTCCTGAGAGTCAACGTAAGTGAAGGTGTAACAATTGAAGTTGTCAGGCTCGATAAATGACAGAATATCATATACCGAGTAGGGCAGGGTGGTGTCGCAATCAAGGGTGAAGGACAACCAGATTGTCTGCTGAGCGTATGCGGCTCTGCCACGCTCTATGTAGAGGATATCAAGGTTGAAGCCGTCAAACCCGAAGCTGGCTATTGTGCCCGTCTGCTCGCGCCTGCGCCCCTGAAAGGTAGCCTTTATTGAAGGGCTGTTTGTTCTGAGTAAAACAGATGTTGCCCTGCATTGTGTTGCAAAATATTGTTGTAAATCCATTGTAAACCTCGAATCGTAATATGACAGATATTGTACTAAAAAGTGTTGAATTAGTCAACACAAGTAAATTGACAGATTGTAAACTTTGTTCTATTATATAATTAATTATTTGTAAGAGGTGTGCTATGGAAAATAAGGTTAATGTAATAGATTACGGTTTTTTTAAACACGACGGGCTCGATTTTGAATACCACGTCAGCGGCAATCCCGACGGTAAGCCCCTTGTGATGCTTAACGGCAATGGTGGTGATTACCGTTGCTTTGAAGGTGACTTGTATGTGCCCCTGTCAGAGCATTTCAAAATCATCCGTTTTTCAACACGTGGTACAGGCAACACGCCCCTTGGTGACAAGCACCTTACCTTCCCGCTTTTCTGCGACGATTTAAAGGCACTGCTTGACCACCTGGGTGTGAAGAAAACTGCTGTTTTAGGCTTCTCCGACGGAGGTAACCTTGCAATGGTTTTTGCAGTTACTTACCCCGACTACGTTGAGCGGCTTGCAGTTTTCGGCTCAAACCTTAACACACGCGGTACAAAGACAGGTGACCAGCTGGGCATTATAAAGGATCACCGCATTTACGCAATCAAGGCGGCTGTAACAAAGGACCCTGAGTGGAAAAGACGTGCTGAAATAGAGGGTATGATGGTGGGTCAGCCTAAGCTCAACTATAAAAAGCTTTCTGCAATCAAGGTGCCATTCCTTAATGTTTTCGGTGAGCATGATATGATAAAACGCAGACATTCCAGGAAAATAACCAAGGCAGTTGAAGGTGCCGAGGAGGTTATGGTGCTTAACGGCGGACACTCCACAGCCTTCCGCAAAACAGACTTCCTGATTTTGCCTGTTGTTAAAAAATTTTTGGATATTATATAAACATAACCGATAACATATCCCGGTGATATGTTATCGGTTATTTATATGACTTCTTTTTGTCCGTAAGACACAGAATGTAATCAATGCTGATATCGTAATATCGTGCAATCTTTATCAGAACGTCTGTTGGAATATCCCTGGTACCTAATTCGTAGCGGGAGTAGCATACCTGAGTGCAACAAAGATATTCTGCAATATCCTTCTGTAAAAGGTCCGAATCCTCACGAAGCTCGCGTAGTCTATTGTTAATACTACCATCTCCCGTAACAAGCGTTTAGTAATACTGTACAAATATTATACGCAAACCAATTTGGTATATTGACTTATATACCAAATTGGTATATCATAAAACCACCTAAAATCTGAAAAGAGGTAAATTTTATGAAGAAAGCTTTATCAATGGTATTGGCAATTATGATGGTGCTCTCCACATTATCATGCTTGTCAGTAGTATCCGTTGCGGCAGAGGCCCCCGCCTATGAGGCAGAGGTTGAAAGCAACGACACAAATGTAACCGCACAGGAAATTGAGGTGGGGAAGACATACCGCGGCAATTCAAACTCCTATGGAGATGTTGACTGGTATAAAATAACCAATGAAAAAGACTATTTTGAACTAACGTTTAAGTTCGATGAAAACAGTAACTTGGACGGTGTAAGAACCGGTTGGGCAATCTCTTTATATCGTCCTGAAAATTTGAATACTCCTTTTGCAAGCTCCGTAGTAACAACAGATTCATGGACATCTGCAAAGTTCCCCTATACAGGTGGAATTTGCGTTAAGGTTGAGCCGGATGCAATTAACAATAGCTATTCTGCGCCTAAAGCTGATAGTTATTACAACATTGGCGTTACCACAACAGAGGACGCTTTGTGGGAAAATGAGGACAATGGCACAAAAAATGATGCGACAACATTGAATGTTGGTGATACACATATTGGAGCTTCACAAACAATTAATGATGTTGATTGGTATAAGTTCAATAATACAAACGACTATTTTGAATTGTCTTTTAAATTTGATGCAAACAGCAATTCGGATGGCGTGAATAACGGTTGGTCAATATCTTTATATCATCCTGAAAATTTGAATACTCCTTTTGCAAGCTCCGTAGTAACAACAGATTCATGGACATCTGCAAAGTTCCCCTATACAGGTGAAATTTGCGTTAAGGTTGAGCCGGATTCATTTAACAATAGCTATGCTGCGCCTAAAGCCTATAGTTATTACAACATTGGCGTTACC
>JAZNLJ010000105.1:0-3214 GCA_045579005.1 Acutalibacteraceae bacterium
AACTACCCATATCCACATATTTGCACTACCCTGCTGGCAGTTATCATCGTCCGGAACCTGGATTGAGCTGCGCTCATAGCCTGCCCAACCGCCCATAATTGCCTTTGTTCCGAGTGTAATAATCTCACCCTTGGTAAAGCCTGTCATAACCTGTGGCATAAGTATATCTATGTACTTATTAAGGTCACTTACAGATGCACTCTTAACTTTGTCCATAATGCTGTTCACAACAATTCGCTGATTCTTGCTTCTGCGGATATCACCCTCACCATAGCAGCTTCTGTTGCGGACGAAGCAGAGTGCCTCTGCACCGTCAAGTGTAACATTTTCACCTACGGGCAAGGGAATTCCGTGCTTCTTTACATTATAGTCGGACTCGAACTGTTCAACCCTTGGAACCTCGACTCCTCCCATTTCATCAATAATCTTTTCAAAGGTCTTGAAATTAACCATAACATAATTATCAATTTTTATCTTATAGTTATTTTCAATAGTCTGAATAAGACATTCCGGACCACCCATACTGAAAGCCGCATTAAGCTTTGTACAGTAATCGTGGTTATCACCCTTAACGTAAAGGTAGCTGTCCCTGAGAAATGACGCAATAGTGATTTTCTTTGTCTTTTTATTAAGTGACAGAAGCATCATAACATCGGTATTGCCTGAATTTGTACCCTTACGGCTATCTGCACCGATAAGCAGAACGTTTATTACGTTCTTGCTTGACATGTGTTTATCATTATTGGTTGTAGCCCAATCAATAAGAGCCTGCTTGAAGCCTGCCGAACCAATATCTACCTCAATTTCATCAAAAACAGGGTCCTGATAAACCTGGTCCAATTCCTGCATTTCTTTACCGTCAACCATTTTGTCAACCTTGCTGTAAAGGAAAATTCCGACAACTGTGGTGAGTGTAATAATAAATGCAAGAAGTATTGCTATTATGCTGACAACAATTTTTTTCTTTTTTGGTAAATTGTTATACCAATTTGATAATCGCTTAAATGGATTTTTTTCCTTCTGAGCATGAATTTGAGGCTGAGCTGGTCCTTTATAAACGCTGTATTCATCGTCATTATAAAAGCTGTAATCCTCTACATCCGTATTGTTATTATCACTTTCAATGGTATATACATCCTCGGCATCAGGCTGTTCATCTGCTTCATAGAAATTATGAACATCGTCTTCACCGACGGATAATATATCATTTTCCTTGATTTTTCTGTTTTCCTGCTCTCTGAGTATTTCGTAACCGTTTTTACTTTTTTGTGAATATGCTTCCAACAGGTCAAGATAATCCTGAAGGTCGTCGTTACGATTATTTCTGTCAGACATAAATTATTCCTCCGTGGTATTGTCTACAGTTTCGTTAACTTCCTTTGCATCAGGCTCGTCGCCTGATGTATCTCCTTCTCCTTCGTTGGCAGTACCGTCATCCTCAACAGTACCGTTAACTTGTTCCTCGTCGTGCTCTGTTGTGGAAAGTGTAACAACCTTGTCACCCTCACCCAATCTCATAACACGAACACCCTTTGACGGACGGGCACATACTCTGACTGCATTTGCAGGAATTCTGATAATAATACCGTCCTGTGAAATGAGGATAATATCCTCTTCCTCATCAATGGTGCTGATAGCAGCAACGTCACCGTACTTTGCAACGTGATAGTTCTTAAGACCCTTACCGCCACGTGACTGAACACGGTAGTTGTCATTATCACTTATTCTGCCGTAGCCTGTTTCACTTACGGTAAGGAGTTTTCCTCCCTCACCCATAATTGCCATACCAACAACCTCATCACCCTCATTGAGAGTAATGGCTTTAACACCGCTTGCTGTTCTGCCCAGAGGACGTGCATCGTTTTCATTGAAACAAATACACATACCCTTCCTGGTAGCAACAAGGAGATTATCGTTACCTGAGGTAAGCTTAACCCAGGCAAGCTCGTCGTCCTCACGCAGACTTACTGCAATAATACCGTTACGGCGGGTATTTCGGTAAATATCAAGTGAAGAACGCTTGATAAGACCCTTGCGGGTTGCCATGCAAAGGTACATACCCTCATCATCCTTTGGCAACTGAATCATTGCAGAAACCTTTTCACCGTTTTCAAGAGGAAGAATGTTCACAATATTTGTACCCCGGCTTGTTTTACTTCCTTCGGGGATTTCATATCCCTTAAGCTTATATGCTCTGCCGCGTGTGGTGTAGAACATAATGAAATCGTGTGATGATGCCACGAACATTGTCTCGGCATAGTCATCCTCACGGCGATTCATACCTTTAACTCCCCTACCGCCACGGTTCTGTGTGGAGAAAACTTCAACGGGCTGACGCTTGATGTAGCCCATATTTGTGTATGTATATACACACTTTTCCTCGGGAATAAGGTCTTCAATATCAACCTCACCGCTTACATTTTCAATAGCTGTACGGCGAGCATCTGTATATTTATCGCTGATTGCTCTGAGCTCTGTCTTTACAATATCAAGAACGCGGCTGTGTGAAGCAAGAATTTCCTCATAATCCTTGATTTTTTCTCTCAATTCATTAAGCTCGTTTGTGATTTTGAGAATTTCAAGACCTGCCAGCTGACCTAAACGGAAAGCAACAATTGCCGCTGCCTGAACGTCATCAAAGTCAAATTTCTCCATAATGGCAACCTTTGCCACTGACTGACCGCCCTTACAAGCACGGATTGTAGCAATAATTTCATCAACAATGTCAATTGCTTTAGCAAGACCATCCAGAATATGTGCTCTTTCTCTTGCTTTTTTAAGGTCAAACTGTGTTCTTCTGACAATAATTTCGCACTGGTGGTCAATATATTTCTGCAAAATCTCTTTAAGATTAAGGATTTTGGGCTGACCCTCATCAAGTGCAAGTAAAATCACACCGCAGGTTGACTGAAGCTGAGTATATGAGAACAGCTTGTTCAGAACAACCTGAGGATTGGCATCACGCTTGAGCTCAATCTCAATGTGCATGCCTGTTTTATCAGACGAATAGTCATTGATATCATCAATGCCTTCAACTCTTTTTTCCTTGGCAAGGTCGGCAATAGACTCAATAAGCCTTGCCTTATTAACCATATATGGAAGCTCAGTAACAACTATTCTCTGCTTTCCATTAGCCATAGGCTCTATCTCTGATACAGCTCTAACCTTTATTTTTCCTCTACCTGTTCTGTAAGCATCATTAATACCTGCAGTT
>JAZNLJ010000106.1:0-2353 GCA_045579005.1 Acutalibacteraceae bacterium
ACTTTTTTGAATTTTTTGATTATTTTTCGTATAAACAGGTCGTAAAATCAACATTTCTTGACCTTACGGTGTCATATTTACTCCGCAGAGCTATCAACGTCTCGGCCTGCGCTGTCGTCTGATTCGTCGTTTGCTTCCTCCGCTACCGCTCCTTCGGAAGTCTTCTCTGACCCATCAGGTGCATCCTCCTTGGGCGGTGCTTTCGTTACAGGCACCTTTTTTTCCTCGCCGGGGCTGAAGTTTGCATAGGGCTCAACGCTCACATCCATAACACCTACTGAATAAGCGTTAATCTCATTTTCTTTTTCTATTGCAGCCTCAGCACGACGTATTTTCTGTTCAAGATTTGTAAATGAGCCGATTTTAATTGTAATACGTTCATCATATTTAAGCTCAAACTCACCCTTTTTAGTCAGAGTAATCCCCGTCAACTGCTTGAATCCACTCGCTTTGATTGCACCGAGAAGCTCTACAAATCTGTTTGTTACTTCGTCGTTATTAAGTTTTATCAAGCCACCCTCAGATGCTCCCTTAAGCTGTACTCCGTCAACAATCGCAACACCGTCGCGTATCATCGACGAATCTCTGTCAAGCACCTTGCCTGTTTCATCAACAAGTATGAAGCCTGCACCATAGGGCAAGGCGGCAACCTCACGTGTTGCAATTACGTTAAGCACAACCTTATCGGGTAAATCAAGCTCAACAGTCACCTTGTTTATGTAAGGTAATGTGGCGGTAAGTGTCTCATTTACCTTCTCCTCATCCACGAGGAAAAGATTATCGCCCACCTCGATACCGCTCTTGGCAACAACGTCCTTTTCGGAGTAAACCTTATCACCCTTCACCTGCACCGTTCCGATTTTGAAGAAAACCGCCAGAACAAGTGCAACACCTGCACAGGCAACAATCAAAGCAAGACCCGCAAGCAATGCAAAACGTTTTGCTTTTCGCTTGCGGCGAATCTTCTTTTTATTAATTGAGCGAACCTCATCGCGGGATAAATTCTCCGTTTTTTTCTTCTTGGGAGGTATTATCTTGGTTGAGGAACGACCCGATTTTTTTCGTTTGTTCTGCTCCATTTATTGTTTTACCTTCCTATATACGTCTGCATTCAGCATACAAAGGTTATCGGAAAACTCCTCATAGCCTCTGTCAATATAACCGATGTTATTCACCGTCGTGACTCCCTCTGCACAAAGACCCGCCACAACAAGTGCGGCACCGCCACGCAAATCAGGTGAGAAAACCTCTGCCCCGTAAAGCTTCGGAACACCGTCAACAACGGCAACTCTGCCCTCTGCGCGAATCCTGGCACCCATACGAACAAGCTCGGGAACATGCTTGAAGCGACTTTCAAATATGTTCTCCACAATCACACTTGTACCTTTAGCAACAGAAGTCAATGTGGTGAAAAGCGCCTGAGAATCCGTAGGAAACCCGGGATAGGGCTGAGTTATAATTTTATCTATACGCCTGAGACCCACAGGATTTTTTATCCTTATGGATTTACACCTCACCCGGACATCGCACCCTGCTTCTTCAAGCAAAGGAAGAACCGAATTCAGGTGAACAGGCTCTGTGTTTTTCAGTTCAATATCGCCACCCGTAACAGCACCTGCAATCAGATAAGTAGAGGCAACAATTCTGTCACAGATAACTCTGTGCTCACTTCCGTGAAGACTGTCAACGCCATCAACGGTAATTATACTCTCCCCTGCCCCCCTGATACGTGCACCGCAGGAATTGAGGAAATCACACAAATCTGATATTTCGGGCTCACGAGCCGCGTTTACTATGGTTGTAGTCCCCTTGGCGGTAACTGACAGAAGAAGTGCATTTTCCGTAGCACCCACACTCGGGAATGAAAAAGTTATTTTATCACCCTTGAGTTTATCATTAACCTTACAAAAAATATTACCGTGACATTCATCCACAGTTACACCCAATCGTCTTACAGCATAGAGGTGCAAATCGATAGGACGAAGACCAATTTCACAACCACCGGGAGCACATAGGGTAGCCTCACCCGTTCTGCCCACTATGGCACCGAGGAAAACAACAGATGACCGCATTTCCCTCATAAGTTCTTCAGGGATATGGCTACAGGAAACCGTTGTAGCATCAACCGTAACCGTGTTAGCCTCTCTATGCACCGTACACCCCAGACTTCTGAGAATCCTTATTGTACACTCTGTATCGGACAGCTTAGGGCAATTATGGACAATACACTTGCCCTTCACCAGAACTGTGGCGGCAAGTATGGGCAAAACGCTGTTCTTGGAGCCCTGAACATCAAGACTACCATGCAAGCGTCTGCCACCACTGATAACAAGTCGGAGGCCAAGCGGGCTTA
>JAZNLJ010000107.1:0-3739 GCA_045579005.1 Acutalibacteraceae bacterium
CTTTGCAACCCCTTGGCTCACAGAACGACATGGCTACGATCCGACTTCAAATCTATGATGGGCGGGGTGGTGTGTATGTCGGATAATTACAATAAAATCAACGGATTATCACAACAGAATAGAACTGCCGGACACAACAGCACACCAGCCTTTGTTAAAGCTGTCGCCATCGTTTGTGTGCTTCTTGTGGTTGGTATTATTGGCACAATAATTTTTTCAACTGTTATAAATTCAGGGGAGATTTCACCTGCAGCAGATGTTCGCTCTGTTGATGAGCCCGTGGTTGTCAATTCGGTTGCAGAGGCTTCCGGTTACGGGTATGTGAGTGAGATCGACGCTATACCTGACCGATTACCGGCAGATTCCGATTGTCAGCAGGTTATTCTTGCTGATTGCGACGGCTCCTACGTTGAAATTGATTTCTATGAGTCTGTTGACGGAAAATGGGTTCATCGGTTAAGTACAAGCGGTCGTTGCGGTAAAAATGGAACAACTGTCAACAAGGTTGATGGTGACGGCTGCACTCCTGAGGGTGAATTTCCTCTTACCTTCTGTTGCGGTATAAGTAAGCCTGACACAAAGCTCGATTTCCAATGGATTGATGCTGATACTGTCTGGGTTGACGACCCTTATTCTGTTTATTACAATACCATACAATCGTCCTCAATCAAGGGTGAGTGGCAGTCCGCAGAGGCTATGTATTCCGATTATTTCAGTGACGGCTCCCACACCTATTGTGTCAATATTGCTTCAAACGGTGACGGACTTACACGTGGCGAGGCTGTTTCTGGCAGGGGTGCGTTGATAACAATCTGTGGCAGAACTACAACCACCAAGGAGACTGAAGGTTGCATTGATATCCCCGCCGCACAGATGGCGAGCCTTCTCGGGTATCTCGACAGTAATAAAAATCCCGAAATCATAATATACTGATAAATGATATGAACCGCAGGTTAGAACTGCGGTTTTTCCTTTTTTGTATAACAAAACTATTTTTGCGACAAAAATATGCAGATAGTAGACTCATAATGTGACAGTTTTTTTGTGACGGATTATATAAAATTGTAAAAAACAGTTATTGGAGTTTGATTATGAGTGTTTCACAAGCGGTAAGAGTAGTTAAAAATAAGGGTGAGATTAAGGATTATTCTTGGCTGAAATGTTCAGTTTTTAAGCAGGTGTTATCATTTGTCGGGGGAGTACTGTTTAGCTTTGCCGGTTTTTCTGACAATTTTTCACCGTTCGGCATGGCTTTTGCTTGTGGTGTACCATCGAATATGTTGATCAGTGCCACAGTTGGTAATGTTGTTGGATGCTTCTTTTCACTGGATTCTGTGTCTGCGCTCAGATATACTGCATCCGCCCTTGCTATGACGGTGATAATGATATCCCTTAAATCTCTCGGTCAGGTGCATAAAAATCCTGCCACACGTGTTATAGTTGTTTTTCTTACGCTTTTTGTCACAGGCTTTGCCGTAGCACTTGCCGAAGGTCTGTCCGCGCTAAACATTTTACTTTGCTTTTCCGAAAGCGTAATCGGTGGTGCTTCAACCTTCGTTTTTTTTCGTTGCATAAAATCTTTTTATGCTTCAAATGGAACAAGCAGCTTATCCTCCAAGGATGCAACTGCTTTTGCGGTTGCTTTCACTTTGTTGCTTCTGTCTGTTAAGTCTTTCAGCATTTACGATATCTATCCATCCCACATCATTGCAGGTGTCCTTATTCTGATTTGTGGTTTTTATGGTCGTGAATCAGGTGGGGCGATTGTAGGCATCTGTGCAGGTGTTACTATGGCACTTACAGGCGGAGAAAACTCTCTGTCCGTATTTTTCCCTTTGGGCGGATTATTGTGTGGTGTGTTTTCGCGCTTCGGAAAAATTGCCTGTGCACTTGCATTTGCGTTTTCGGGACTTGCTGTAACTGTTCTGTCCTTCGGTGCTAACTCTGTTGTACATCTTGCTGCTGAAAGTGGAATATCGTTGATTTTATTTTTTATAATAACTTATCGTTTTTCAGACCGCCTTGAAAAGGTGCTTGTCCCTACTGTAACATCCCCTGTAATCGAATCTGTTAAAAGTGATATTGTATCAAAACTTCGTCGTGCTGCTGATTATTCCACGGAAATCTGCACCTCCGTCTCAGCAGTTAATGACGCACTCCACAAAAATGAGGGCAATGATTTTGTGGATATTATCAAGAAAACAAAAAACAGGATTTGCGGTTCCTGCGGACTTTATGAGAATTGCTGGAAGGAGTCTACAGAAAACACACTTCAGCATTTCAATACCTTACTTGATTTGAAGAAAAACGGTATTTATCTTGAATATAAAACTGTACCACAGGGCTTTTCATCGTCTTGTATCAGGTCGGAGAGCATAAGCAGTAGCTTCAATAAGCTTTATTCTGAGTACAAGGTCAGATATCTTTCTGAAAGTAGGATGAAGGAAATGTATTCTCTTGCCACAGAACAGTTTGTGAATGTGGCAGAGTTGCTTCAATCTCTGAGCGAATCGATTCACAGAAATGTTAAATTCGATATGGAAGCAGCCGCACAAATCAGGGTTTCGGCAACAGAGTGCGGACTTGTTGTGACGGATTGTGTGTGCATTCTGAATAATACGGACAAAATGAAAGTGGAACTTCAGATTAATACGGAATATAAAAAAGAGGCTCTGCTAGCATTCAATAACAGGGTGGAGTCCGTTGTGAATCGCAGATTTGATTTGCCCGAACAAGAGCATTATGAGGATTGTGTTAAACTTATTTATAAAGAATTGCCTGACTATAAAATTGTTCATTCTGAGGTTCAGTATAACGCCGGAAACGAAAAGTATTCAGGGGACAGTTATTCATGCTTCAACGATGGTGAAGGTTATTTTTATGCTGTAATCTGTGACGGTATGGGCACAGGGACAAAGGCGGCAATTACCTCGTCACTTGCAGTAAGCCTTCTTGAAAAGCTTGTGAAGGCAGGCTTTGGTATCGAGCCTGCCATTAAAACAATCAACACCTGTCTTGTGTCAAAATCAGGCGACGAGTGTTCATCCTCGCTGGATTTATTCTGCGTGGATTTGTATACAGGATATGCGGAGTTTTACAAGTGCGGTGCATCGGATACCATTGTAAAAAAACGAGGTAAGGTGGTTAACGTGGGTTTTCAATCCTTGCCATTGGGAATTCTTGGTGAATGTGACATCGGTTGCGGTACAGGATATCTTGATTCGGGTGATGTTATTATTCTGTGCTCTGATGGTGTGCGAGACGAGGATTATTACGAAATAAGGCAAAACATAAAGAAATTCAATGGTGGAAGCGTCAAGGATTTCACCTTGAATATTGCTGATTCCGTAAGAAGAAAACAACCCGAGAAAAATGATGATATGACGCTTATAACCCTTGTTATAACAAAAAATTGAGGTGGTAAAATGTACAAATTCACCGGTTTTACGGACAGTGCCAACGATGCGCTGAATTTTGCAGTAGAATCCGCTGAGAATATGGGGCATACCTACATAGGTAGCGAGCATCTTTTATTGGGACTTCTGTCCGATTCTCGTATGGTTTCTGCCTCCGTTCTCAGCCTTAAAAGAATAACTCTCAAAAAAGCCGAGGAGCAGATAAAGGGGAGTGTTGGTATAGGCTTACCCACAAATCTCACGCCCGATGATATCACCCCGAGATGCAGAAGAATTATTGAAAATGCGTTGTCGGCTGTTAAAACATCACCATCATCTGATGC
>JAZNLJ010000108.1:0-11886 GCA_045579005.1 Acutalibacteraceae bacterium
TTTTTGATTTTTTTCAATGATAAGCGTATAACAAAAAAATTTTTTATTTCAGAGGGGATTTGATGGGCTCTGCCCATCATTCGCTACGCGAACACCCGATTATGTTCGCCTTTGGCGAGGGGAGGTTCAAATCCCCTCTGATAATTTAACACAAAGAAAAATGAAGAACACCCGAAGGGGTATTCTTCATTATTGGTTGCGGAGAGGGGATTTGAACCTCCTGACCTCCGGGTTATGAGCCCGACGAGCTACCAAGCTGCTCTACTCCGCGATATTTACTTGCCTCATCTCGTGAGTGCTTTAGGATTATAACACTATAAGTTTATGTTGTCAACCCTTTTTTATGCATAATTTTATGAAATTAATAAAAAAGTTGCAGATGATGTTTTTATCTGCAACTTTTTATATGTAACCTCAATACTTAAAAACCAACATCATCCTCTGAAATAACGGTATTTTCAGGGTGGGTATATTGCTCTGTTTCTTCGAAAGTTGTAGTAACCTTGGTTGATGTAGCTTCCGATGTTGCTATAATATCTGTTTCTTCAGGGGGAGTTTGCTGAGTATTTTGATAGTTTATTCTGAACTCTTTAAATATAGGACTATAACATGATGTCAGTTTGTTTCCGTTTTTATAAGGTGATGGATAAGAATACATATCATCAGCAACCCAATAGCTTTCAAAATCAATTATTGTTATTGTATCACCAACACACCTGAGCTTTGCACCGGAATCCAGAATGTGAAAGCTATAAAATCGGTCGTTGATTCCTTGTGTTGATGCAATTTCTCCTGAAATAGATTTATATGTGTCCATTGAACCTAAGGTTATAGTATCGCCCGAAACCGTGTATCTTGCACGTGCAAATTCGATGCTGTCAAGGGTGCTAATGTCAATATATACATAATTCGAATCAATTATTATACATCCGTGGTCGTAATCCAAATCAGCAAAGTATTTTTCTTCTCCCGCCTTAAGCTTGAATCCTACGGTTGAATTGCTGTCAGCATTCACATTTGTAGCAAGAGTCGGTTTTGTGTTATTTTGAAAATTAAGATTTTCCTGTGGCTCTGTTTCCTTTTCCGGATCATCTGTCAGATAATGTACTGCTCCATTCTTGTATTCCTCGGGGTATTCAAAGTATCGGTCTTTGAGTACCCAATAGCTTTCGAAGTCCACTATTGTAATCGAGGTATCATTATATTCCAGTTGAGCACCCTCATCCATAATATGAGCTTCGGGGAAGTTGGGGTTTTCACCGATAATGACGATTTCCCCACCGGCCTTAAACTTCTCAAGGTCAACAGAGCCAAGTGTAATTGTGTTGCCAGAAACAGTATAATCGGCTTTGCCGTAATAGAGAGCTTCCTGAAAGCCGAACTCAAGGTAAACGCAGTTGTTTGCAAAACGGATTATATCTGGGAAAAGCTTGTCTGATTGGGGTTTGTAATATCTTTCTTTACCGATAGTGATTACGCTCTGTTCTACAATAGGTGTGTCAAAATTTATATCTGCCTGTGACTTCGGCTTGCTACTAGCAATAACACAGACAATAACTACAATCATTATAACAATAACTGCACATAAAGCACCGATAATTATGCCGTACTTTGCATTGCTTTTTGGGTTCTGTGGTACGGAACGGAGCCTTGTGTTCACAAGGTTTATTTCCTCAATAGTGTTTGTGGGCTGTGGAGAGGCGGTTTTTAATTCGGTACCGCATACAGGACAAAAATTCTTATCATCCTCATTCACCTTGCCGCAAGCAGGACATATTTTCATATTATGTATCTCCTTTACTGTGCCTTATAAAACTGTGAACCGCTGAAATAGTCCTGTGGCAAGCCCCAGCCCTCATAAATCCAGTACTGTTCAAAGTTTTGGGGAGAAATCACATTGTTGTTGATAGTAAGCGATGCACCGGGATTAAGAACTATAGCTGCATCGGGACTTTCGTCAACATAGCTTGTTTCACCGTCGAAGGTAAATGAATATGCGGTTACGCAATCAAGCGCAATTGTGTTGCCTGTTACTGTGTAATTAGCCTTGCCCACACAGATACCCTCCAACAGATTGAATGTGAGGAAAGCTTTGCCATCCTTGAGTTCAATCTTTCCGTAGGATGTGGAATCATTATTTATGTAGTATACACCTTCCTCGGGGGATGTTGCCTGCTGAGTATCGTCATTATCAGCAGAAACCTTGCTGTCATCAACAGCCTCAACAGAGGTCTCGGCTTGTGCGGGCTTGTTGTCATTTGTGTTTGTGTTGTTCAGTTTACCTGCAAGTAAAACCACCACAACTGCCAGAACAATAACAACCGCCACAAGTGAAATTATTGCAATAAGCATACCCTTGCTTTTCTTCGGTGTAGGTGCTTGGGGCTGTGTCGCAGGTGTAGTATTGTTTGGCAATGGTGCACCGCAGGCATTACAGAAGTTTACATTATCATTGTTCTCTTTTTTACAATTAGGACAGATTTTCATATCACCACTCCTTTTTTTTATTATATATCCACACTCATTTTTTGTCAATTTATGTCATATCTGTTTGCTTATTATATAATAAACCTATTAAACAGCCCATTATATTTGTATCTTTTTTCAGTTGACAACATATTTTTAGTATGATATATTTATAGCAACCGATAGAGGTGCATTTTGCTATCAGTAATCGCAATGCAGTAGTTTAGCCAAAACTTTTGCGGTGAAAGGAGCAGGTGCCGAAGGCGACCTGTGGCGGAAGGTCGTTCTGGCAGTGGGGAATAATATCCGTACTGTTGTCACCCATACGGGTGGAGAGCTATCTTGCATGATTTAATACCCATAGTGTATTTTTATGTGGATAGTTGCTTTTCGGCAGCTATTATTTTTTTGATAAACTGAAGGAGATTTTTAACATGAAAAAGACAGTTTTCACAGGCGTAGGTACTGCTATTGTTACTCCAATGAATGCTAACGGTGTTGACTACGAAGCTTTTGGCAGACTTATCGACTGGCAGATTGAAGAGGGTATTAACGCTCTCGTTATTGCAGGCACAACAGGTGAGGGTTCAACCCTTACAGATGCGGAGCATAGAGAAGTTCTTCGCTTTGCTATGGAGAAGACAAACCATAGAGTTCCCCTCGTTGCAGGTACAGGCTCAAATGACACTGCTTATGCTATCGAACTTACAAAGTTCGCTTGCGAGCTTGATTATGATGCAATGCTCCTTGTCACACCTTACTACAACAAGGCTACACAGCGTGGTCTCATCGAGTCATTCACCGCTATTGCAGATGCTTCCACAAAGCCCTGTATCCTTTACAACGTTCCTTCAAGAACAGGCTGTAATCTTACACCCGCATCATGCGCTGTTCTTGCAAAGCACGAGAATATCGTTGGTATAAAGGAAGCAAGCGGTAGTATTTCACAGGTTGCAGAGATTGCTGCACTCACAAACGGTGAGTTTGATATCTATTCAGGTAACGATGATCAGATTGTTCCGCTTTTGTCATTGGGCGGTAAGGGTGTTATCTCCGTTCTTTCAAACATCCTCCCCAAGAAGACTGTTGAAATCTGTGACAAATTCTTTGTAGGGGACGTTGCAGGCAGTTGCAAGCTTCAGCTTGAGCTTCTTCCCCTTATTAACTCACTCTTCTGCGAGGTTAATCCCATTCCTGCAAAGGCAGCAGTTGCCGCTATCGGCTATGGTGATAACTATGTTCGTCTTCCTCTTACAACAATGGAGCCCGAAAACGAGGAGAAAATGCGCGCACTAATGAGAGCACAGGGTCTCAACGTTTAATTTTGAAAAGGTTTTAGTAGTTACTTTATGATTTGTTCTAATCTTGAAATAAAAAACAACGTTCTGTATTTTGGTGGCAGAAATACGATTGAGCTTGCAGAGAAATATGGTTCTCCGATTTACGTGATGGATGAACCCACCATTCGCAAGAATTGTCGCACCTACGTTGATGCCATGCACAAATACTTTGGCGAAAATGCAAAGCCCTATTATGCAAGCAAGGCTTGCTCATTCAAAAGAATGTACAGCATTGTTGAGTCTGAGGGTATGTGTGTTGATGTGGTTTCTGTTGGTGAAATCTACACAGCCAAAAGTGCCGGTTTCAATATGGAAAATGTATGCTTCCATTCCAACAGTAAAAATGATTTTGACATAGCGTTTGCCATTGAATGTGGTGTCGGCTCTTTTGTGGTTGATAACCGTGAGGAGCTTGATGCTCTTAATGAAATCGCAGGTAAGCACGGCATAAAACAACGTATTTTGTTCCGCGTTACTCCCGGTATTGATACTCACACCTATGAGGCGGTCAACACAGGTAAGGTTGACTCAAAATTCGGTTTTCCTATTGAAACAGGGGATGCAATTAAAATCACCGAATATGCACTTACCAAGGAAAATATCATCCTTGAAGGCTTCCATTGTCACGTTGGCTCACAGCTTTTTGAATCAAGCGTTTTCATCCGCTCTGCGGAGATTATGCTGAAATTTATTGCAGATGTTAAGGCGAAAACAGGCTTTGAGGCAAAGGTGCTTGACCTTGGCGGTGGTTACGGCGTTCGATATGTTGAAAGTGACCCCACAATTGATATTGAGGACAACATCCGTCAGGTTGCAGAGTATGTTAAGTCAGAGTGTGAAACCCTCGGTATTACGTACCCCGAAATCCATATGGAGCCCGGTAGGAGCATCGTTGCCGATGCGGGTATCACACTTTATAAGGTGTCAAACGTAAAGGTTATTGAGGGTTACAAAAACTATGTTGCCATTGACGGCGGTATGACCGATAACCCACGCTATGCGCTTTATGAATCAGCATACACAGTTGTTACTGCAAATAAGGCAGAGGAGAAGGCAGACTTCCTTTGCGACCTTGTTGGCAGGTGCTGTGAAAGTGGCGATATAATTCAGCCCAAGGTTCTTTTCCCCAAGTCAATCGGCAGGGGGGATATTGTTGCAGTGCTTACCACAGGTGCATACAATTACTCTATGGCATCAAATTACAACCGTGTACCTCGTTTACCCGTTGTAATGCTTAATGGCGATGATGACTATATCGCAGTTAAAGGCGAAACACTTGAGGATATTATAAGAAACGACATATAAAATTACAGAGACACATTTTTGTTGAAGTGTGTCTCTGTATTTTACTTTTTCTCTGAAATAAACGCCCTGAAAAGTGGCAAACAAGCCTCAAAAAAAGCTTTGTAGCTTTCACAGTAATCTCTGTCCTCTCTGTTTCGTTTGCAACCGCCTGCACGACAGAGGGGATAATATTTGCATTTTTTACATTCATCGGGATGTACAAGGCTTTCTTTTAAAAATTCAATAGCCTTGTCACTATGAGCCAATGTGTCAAAATTTTCATCGGAATCGTTAATGTTACCTAACAACCAATCATCTGTACAGTAGAAGTCACAGGGGTAAATATTGCCGTTGCCTTCTGCCACAAACTGATGTGAGCAATGACCGCACATACCGCATTGTTCTGTAGGATTACCCAGGTAAAGGTGCACAATGTTGTCAAAGTAACGTATGCTTGTATATTCATCTCTTACGTAGTCTTTAACATACGCATTGAAGCCATGTATCAGAAAGTGCTTGTACTGTTCGGGTGTCATATATAGCTCATTTTCCGTCTTGTCACCGAAGGGGCGCAGGCAGGGAATAAATTGCAGATATTTAAAGCCTTGTTTTTTGAAGTGTTTTAAAATATCGTCAATATTCTCTGCACATCTTCCTGTGAGAACGGTAAGTATGTTGAAGTCAACACCGTGCTTTGTGAGAATGTCAGCGGCTCTGGTTATTTTATAATAAGAATTACCGCCCTTATCATCAATGCGGAATGAGTTGTTTTTGAAGTCACCGTCAAGGCTGAGACCAATTAAGAAATTATATCTTTTAAAAAAACTTGCCCAATTAGAATCAATAAGTGTACCGTTAGTCTGTAAGCCGTAATATATTTTACTGCCCTTGGTGTTCAAGTCTGCAACTTTTTTTACGAAAAACCTAAAAAAATCAATCCCGCGTATAGTCGGCTCACCGCCCTGAAATGCAAAGGCAATACTTTCACCATCTGCAAATTCGAGTGCTTTTTTTATTAGATTTTCTGCTGTTTCTTCGCTCATCAGACCAAAGCTTTTAACGTCTCGATGGTCGGTAACATCGTGATAAAAACAGTATTTACACCGCATATTGCAAAGAGCAGATGCAGGCTTAATCATTATGGAAAGTGGTGGCATAACGTCATTCCTTTTATGTTTTTAACATAGCCCCGGAATAACTCCGAGGCTATGCTTTTATTTGTAATATTCTTCGTTAATTCCGCGTCTGTTTTCCTTAAAACCTTTTGTGATGTCATCCATTTTTTCGTTCATAGATGTAGCAACTGTAGGATACATATTCGCACGATTGAGATTTTCACCTGCATCGTCTGTTAGAATATGGAGCCAGTTTTTGCGGAATTTGTCAAAGAATGCAATGTTATCGTTCTGGATGTTTTTAAAGTATTTAAACGTAATGTACTCATTTTCCTTAAGTACAGGATAAGTGTAATTTTTGTACTCATCCTTTTTAAGAATTTCGGCAGTTGGTACTGTGTACTGAATTGCCTTAAGCTTTTCGCGTTTCATATGAAGAATGGGATGGTCCTCTGTGTGAATAACTGTGTCATTTTTAAGCAGATTCACCATTGAAACACCATCAATTTCACGGTCGAAGGGGAGATAATTCTTGTCTTTACCACCGTTACCTGTAATTCCGCACATCTCAACGAGGGTGGGCATCATATCAACAAGTGTGGCACTTTGCTTTCTGGTATCACCCGCTTTCCATAGCTTTCCGTTACCCCAACGAATCATAAAGGGAACTTTCTGACCCGCCTCATAGGCTGTGTATTTACCACCGCGGAGTTCGCCTGTGGAGCCTTCAAGTGCGGGACCGTTATCGCTTGTGAAAATAATAATTGTGTCGTCCATAACACCCAGCTTTTCAAGTGTGTTGAAGAGTTGACCAAGGTAGTAGTCGAATTCTGTAATACAATCGGCATATGTACCCATACCTGTTTCACCGTCAAATTCTTCACCAACAAAAACAGGTGCATGAGGCCACGGTGTGGCATAGTATGCGAAGAAGGGTTCACCGGCGTTGTTTGTAACCTGGTCGGTAATCCAATCGGTGATTTCCTCGTGAATCCACTTTGTCATTTCACCTTGTGCCTTTTTGCCGTTTTCGTCTTTAAGGTCATTGATACCACGCACGACTTCATATTCACCATTTTCCTCTGTTACGTGGTAGAAGGGTGTCATATCGTTAACGTGGTGGCTACCGTAGAAGTAGTCAAAGCCTTGGTTTGTGGGGAGATATTCACCATAATCACCAAGGTGCCATTTGCCGAATGCGCCTGTGTTATAGCCCGCTTCTTTAAATATCTCAGCAACTGTAATTTCGTCACCAAGCATACCGTCACAGTTGTTGCCCATTTCAATTGAATTAAAGATTCTTGTCTGTGCAAGGGGAGTGAGCGTGTCAACTGTAGGATAGATAACGTTATCTGCATATCCACGGAAGGGGTATCTGCCTGTCATAAGACCAAATCTTGCTGGTGAACAAACAGAGTAGCAGGAGTAGAAATTGTCAAAATTGAGTCCCTCTTCACCGATTCTGTCCATATTGGGTGTGTCATAAATCGCACCGTTAAGTGAGGTGTCACCATAACCCATATCATCCATAAGGATAAAAAGTACATTTGGACTACCTTTTTTAACCGCATCCACACCGTCGAGGTAATCATCATGACCTTCCCACAATCTTGTAACGTTAGGCTCAGCGCGAAGATTCATTGTAAGTACGTAAAAAACGGTTGCTCCTGCAAGCACAAGGCTGAGAAAAGAAGTGAGCACTCTGTGGAGCGTTGTCTTCTGAAAAACCTTTTTAGCAACAAGTACGAGAACAATAATTGCAACAATACAGGGGAGAAGGAGGAGTAAACCTCCGCCAAGTCTTGTGAGGAAACTTCCTTCACCTGCGAATAAGGGGTTTTCTGCCGATGACCAGCCTGCTTTACCGGAAATGAATGCACCAAAGCCTGCGTCTGCACCCCAAATGAGGTAGTAAAGGAATATACCGATTGCAGAAGCTGAATAACCCACAACAAACCATTCATAAACCTTTTTGCAGAATATTGTGCCGATTATGATTAGTGCAGAAGCAATGCACATAAATGCAACGCTGACAACAGCCAGTAGATTTAGCCTTGCAATATTTAAAACAACTGCAAGTGTTACACCGATTATTCCGATAATAAACGGAAAGGGTTTTCTTGACTTTTCAAAAACAATACCGTTTTTCAAAAGAATTACCTCATTTCATTATAAACTGATACAGATATTATAATACAATAAAAAGGTAAATAAGACAATATAAAAACTGCCCTAATTTAGGGCAGTTAAATAAGTAGTAATTACTAATAATCAGATTGTAATGGATAACACGAATTCTTTATTTGCAAACAGATTTGTAATATCCTCAGGTGAAATGTGTGACTTTGCCTTTACTGTGAAAAGGCAAACGTACTTTTCGTGCTTTTTTTCAACGGAGTTTGACAAAATCTCGTAGTCGTTTTCAATGAAGATTGAAGTAACTTTTTCAACAACCTCGGGGTCATCGACAAGCTTCATTGTAACTGAGGTTGTGCTTGTGTTTTCAACAGGGAGAATGCGGTGGATAACAATCTGTACAATAAGGAGAATCAAAGTCGAATAAACTGCGATACCATACATACCAGCGCCTGCAGCAAGCCCGATGCCCGCTGTGGTCCACACACCTGCGGCGGTGGTAAGACCCTTGACAGTACCTTTATAAACGATGATACCTGCACCAAGGAAGGAAATGCCTGTAACAACCTGTGCGGCAAGTCGCGCACCGTCAAGGTTTATATTACCCTCAATACCTGTCATGTTAACAATATCAAAGAAGCCGTATTTGCTGACTATCATAATGAGCGCAGAGCCAAGAGCAACGATGATGTGTGTCCTGATACCTGCTTCTTTCTGCCTGAATGTTCTTTCAACACCGATTGCCGCACCGCATATTGTGGCAGTAAGAAGTGCGAGGATATAAGGGAAAACGTTAGCTATAACGAATGAATCAAGGAAGCTTTCCAAAACCTGACCTATTGTGTAATCGGGCATCATAACTGAGTAACTCACTCCTATTAGAATTATTTCATCATTATAATACATATTTGTTTTATTGTCAAATTATTACGGTATATCTTGTTTTGTGCAGTTATAAAACTCGTCTTGCCTTCATATTATTTGGTAAAGATATTTGGAGGTAGTTTTATGACAGAAACAAGCATTTACAAGGATATTGAATCACGAACCGGGGGCGATATTTACATCGGGGTTGTGGGTCCTGTCAGGACGGGCAAATCAACCTTTATCAAACGATTTATGGATACTCTTGTTATTCCTAATATAAAGAGCAGTTATAAAAAAGAACGTGCACAGGATGAATTACCCCAATCAGCAGCAGGAAAAACCATTATGACAACCGAACCCAAATTTATTCCCGAGGAAGCGGTTTGTGTTGATTTACCTGATAATGCTTCACTTAATGTAAGGCTTATTGATTGCGTTGGCTATATTGTGCCAAGTGCTTTGGGCTACGTGGAGGAGGATAAGCCTCGTATGGTTAAAACTCCCTGGTTTGAGGATGAGGTTCCCTTTAATATGGCGGCAGAGCTTGGCACACAAAAGGTTATTACAGAGCACTCTACAATCGGTCTTGTTATAACAACCGATGGCACCATAAGTGATATTCCGCGCTATGAATATGAGGAAGCGGAGGAGAGGGTTGTAAAGGAGCTTAAGGATATAAATAAACCCTTTATAGTTCTCCTAAATTCAACCTCACCTCACTCTGATTCAACTCTATCGCTTTCCTCGGAGCTGACATTGAAATACGGTGTACCTGTGCTACCTGTAAACTGTGCTGAAATGGATGAGGATTTTATAAAGCAGGTTCTCGGATCAATTCTGTTTCAGTTCCCCGTAAGCGAAATCGGTATTAAACTTCCCGGGTGGGTAATGACCCTTGATAGAGGTCATTGGTTACGCAGTTCGCTCTGTGATGCCATAAAGAAGTCTGCAGAGAAAATTAACTGTGTGGGCGACGTAGGTCAGTTGTTAGAGTCGTTTTTACAAAACGAGTATATACTCAATGCGGAAATCAAGAATCTGGATTTAGGTAAAGGCTGTGCAAGCATTGAAGCCTGCTTGTCACAGGATCTTATTTACAAAATAATCAATGAGGAAACCGGAATATCCATTGAGGGTGAGGAAGCTCTGCTCTCAACTCTTAAGGAGCTGTCTTTTGTTAAATCCAAGTATGACCGCATAAAAAACGCCCTTGATGAGGTAGAGGCAACAGGCTATGGTATTGTAATGCCTGATATCGATGAACTGACTCTCAAGGAGCCTGAAATTGTCAAGCAGGGTGGTCGTTACGGTGTAAGACTTTCTGCCTCCGCACCGTCTATACATATGCTCAAAACCTGCATTGAAACAGAAGTGGCTCCCGTTGTAGGTACTGAGAGCCAATCAGAAGAATTATTGAAATATTTGCTTGACGGATTTGAGGAAGACCCTCTGAAGATATGGGAGTCAGATATTTTCGGCAAATCTCTCAGCGAGCTTGTCAACGAGGGGCTTCGCAGTAAGCTTTGCCATATGCCTGTTGATGCACGTGGTAAAATTCAGGAAACACTTGAACGAATTATCAATGATGGTTGCAGTGGTCTGATATGTATTATTCTTTAATCCTCGCTCTTTAGTTCTCCATAGCTTTTGTCAACGATTATAACTGCGTAAAGGTTGCCGTTACCGGCTTCGTTTACGCGGTTTTTGATTATCTTAACCAATTCACTGTCTGTGTATTTGTATTCCGGCGGAACGACAACATCGAACAGAACGTTTTTATCCTTTTCACCTGTAACAACGCGGAAATCATGGAATGTAATCACAGGGTCTATGTTGTAGAGTATGTCTGCAACCAAGCTTTTCAGTTCGTTAGTTTCCTCGCAGTCTAGGACTGTGGGATCAAGGTGAACGACGAGGTGGATATTGTGCTTGTTCATAAAGTCACGCTCAATCTGATCCATTATATCGTGACAAACAAGCACATTTATTTTTGCATCCATTTCAATGTGCGCACTTGCAAAATAACTACCCGGACCGTAGCTATGCACCATAAGGTCGTGTACACCAAGCACGTTTTCATAGCTTAATATATCATTCTCGATTTTTTCGTAAACATCTTTTGACGGTGGCTGACCGAGAAGGGGACCAACAGTTTCCTTAACAAGGTTGATACCTGAAATGATGATGAATATTGCAACACCCACACCAATGAAGCCATCGATATTAACATCAAAAAAATGTGATACCAATGTTGAAATAAGTACCGCAACGGTTGAAATACAGTCATTTCTGCTATCCTGTGCAGTTGCTTCAAGTGTCTTTGATTTTATTTGTTTACCTAAAATATGGTTGAAGTGACCAAGCCATAACTTGACTACAATTGATGAAAGAAGAATAATAATTGTAGCAATATTGAATACGTTTTTATCAGGGTGAAAAATCTTATCAACAGATGAAATAAAGGTTTCAAATCCGATTAAAAGAATGATGAAGGATATTACAAGACCTGTAATGTATTCAATTCTTGCGTGTCCGTAGGGGTGGTCACGGTCAGCGGGCTTTTCCGACATTCTGAAGCCTACGAGTGTGACAACGGATGAGCCTGCATCGGATATATTGTTAGTAGCATCTGCAGTTATCGCCACGCTGTGGGATATCGTACCTGCAACAAGCTTCAG
>JAZNLJ010000109.1:0-4945 GCA_045579005.1 Acutalibacteraceae bacterium
ACCGCAACAAGGTTGATGACGACGAGCTTTATTATTCCGTTGCATTGCACGGTCTTGATACACTTGGCGTCAATCAGGTCGGTGAGTTTTATATGGATATCCAGGGCGACAGACCCTATACCCGCGAAACTCCCATTCCTATGTCAATGACGAAGGTCTTTGACCACTTTACGTTTACGGCAAAATTCGGCGGTTTCCGCAATGATTGTGACTACAACCTGACCATTGTTTATAAGGGCGATGGCAACACGGACACAACAGAGCATAAAATCACCGCAAACGACAATATCGTTTACTGTGGTCCTCAGTACGGTGGTGATAAAAACCCCGGGTTTGACGAAAAAATGCTTGCACACGGCTTCCGGAGCGCCACCTACCTTTTGAAAAAGGAGTACTTCATTAACGGAACACTTATTCTTAAAATTTCCGAGCCTACAGAAGGCTTCAAATTCTGCGAACTCTTCATAAAAAAGAATAAAATTAAATAATCAACTATAATTCGACCTTTTTTCAAATGTTTTTGTAATAAAATATTGAAAATGCAGGTCGAATTATGTTATGATATAGAATGTATAGATTTGTCACAAAACTAACAAGGTTAAGGTGGAAAAAATGATAAGAATTATTTGCGCAAAATGTAAAAACGCTTATCTCCAGAAAGTGGACGGCACATTGAAATGCCACTCCTGTGAAGCTGTTTTTCCCGAAGCAGATGAAAACCTGCTTTTAGGCGCACAGTACTATAGCGAAGGAGAATATGACAAGTGTGACGACTGTCTGATGAAATACATTGTCAAGACAGGTGCAGAGCCCACCGCCATATTCTACAAGGCACTCTGTGACGGCTTCCGTTACAACGAGAGCACCTCATCTATCGATGACGTTTACGAAAAGCTTACCCAGTCACTGAGCGAGCTCCCCGAGGAAAGCTTCCCCTTCTTCCTGGGACTTGCAAACGATGAATGTGCAAAATTGGAGCAGTTAATTGCAGATATGCACATCCGCAGGTTTGTGGAGGCAGACGCAGAAACAATCAAAAAGCTTGTTTCAATCATCATCAATCTTCAGAACAGCGCAAAGGAATTCCGTGCAAAGCTCACCGAGCTTGCAGATAATTATAACAACCGCGCAACAAACAAAATAAGCGTTCTTTTCTCAAAGTGCTTTCTTGTAAATCCTGAAATTGCAACTGAGGTGGGCGCACTCAAATTTGACAGAATCGGTGAAAGCATTGCATCCCACACAGTTTTCACAGGTATACTTTCCACAGATATCAAAAACCTTGAAATATATTATCGTTGTATAGTTATGTTCTTTGAAAAGAACAGGCAGAAATACGACTTCCTTATGGCAAGTGCTGAGAAATTCACCGAGCTCGCAAAGCTCCTTGAGGATGGCAAATATAGTGCTATAAAGGGCACAACAACTATTGGAGACAAACTCAAGGCTGCAGGTTACGATTTCTTCCAGGAGAGCCTTAAGGATCACGACGATGAGGATGAAATCACTCAGACAGAAACAGTTGTTATCCTTGAATCCGAAACAGTTGATATTTCTGAGCTTATGGAAGAGGGCGAGGCTGACGAACAAGTTGTGCAGACCGTCGAGGACATCGAAGATAACGTGGAATACGAAGACCTCTTCTCATCATCTGATGCAGAGCCCGTAAAGGATGAAGGCGAAGATATTACAGGTTTCCAAGATATCACATCTGACTCTGCAGAATCCGTTGACGATGTTGTTGCAGTTTCGGAAGAGAACTCTACCAAACAAGCACCTCAGGAAACAGAAGAAATCCCTGTTGTGGACGTAGCTACAGACACAGATGACAGCGTTGTTACAGAAGCAATCGACATTGAGGCAGAAGATGAGAAAGAGGAAGCACCGTCTGACGACGTTCTTGTGTATGAAAATCCCGAGGACGATTATCAGAAAACAGAGGAAATCCCCATCGAGGAAATTGTTGAATCGACAGTTGTTTTCAATGCTGTAAGCGAAGTCGACTCCGCAACACAGGAGCTTGAGGATATCATTGTTGACGTAAACGTTGATGAGGCTGTTGAAGCCGAAGCTGTGAATGAGGGTGCGACAATTACTATTGATGCCCTTAAGAAGAATACAGTTGAATCCACCATTAATGACGACGAGGAAGCACCCTTTGTTGAACGTGCCACTCCCGTGAGCAGAACAAAGCATAAAAAGAGTTTCGGTCCGTTTGTGGCAATCCTCCTTATCATTATTGCAATTGCAGGTATTGTGGCACTTAAGGTTATTCCGCCCAAGCTCAGAGCAGAGAAATACCTTCAGGCATCACAGTATGCTGAAAACAAAGAGTATCTCAAAGCCGCAGAGCTCTATGCAGAGCTTGAGGATTACGAGGATTCAGCGCTTAACGTAAAAAAATGCAAATATGCACAAGCAGAACTTTACGAAAGCGAAAAGAAGTTTGAAGAGGCAAAGGCTCTTTACACCGAGCTCAACGATTATTACAACAGCAAAGCAAAGGTTGTTCAATGCACTTATTATGGCGCACTTGCCGACCTTGATGCAGGCAACTTCGACAAGGCAATCGATGCATTCAAGACTATTCCCGAGTATTCCGACAGTGCGGAACAAATCAAAAACTGCACCTATCAGAAGGCATTGTCACTTATAGATACCGGTGACTATAAAACCGCAGTTTCTCTCCTTGAATCACTTGACGGTTACAAATCAAGCACCGAAAAAATTCTTGAGGCAAAGTATAACTACGTAAAGGCTCACATGGACCCCAACGATGAAACCACAATGACATACATTAAGGAGCTTGTTGACGAAAAGTACCAGGATAGCGCTACTCTTCGCAGAAACCTTATAAATCCCGAGAACGCTATTACAACAGAGCCTGTTGAAACAACTACCGCAACAACTGCACCTGCCACAAACGAGGCTTCCGCTACAACAGCACATACTCAGGCACAGAGTGGCAATATCAAGGCATATATAAACTACTCACAGACTGACAAAAGCAGTGCAGAAACAAAGGTTGACGGCAGTAAAAAGCTCTATTTCCACGTAGAGGTAAATGACCCTCAGTACTATGGTAAAAATCTCAAGGTTCACTACAAAACCTCCGTTGGTTATGAAAGCACACCTACATCATTTAAGATTGACGAAAACAGCAAGGAGCACACGTTTGAATATTCAAGCAGTTTTGGCGATCCTTATACATTGGAGTTCCAGCTCCGTGACGAAAACGGCAACACCATTGCAACACAGAAGGTTTCTGTAAACTGACAAAAACACTCCGCAGGACAAAAGTCCCGCGGAGTATTTTTGTCATTCGATAATCTCGGAAATCCCTTCAGAAACATCCGTAACTACCTTTGACATACCCTCTGACATATCTGTAACCATATCACCGATAATACCATTATCATCCTTTTCGGATGTATCGGTAATCATCCCCTCGTTTGTTTCGGGCATCATAGGTTCTGTTACAGGTCTTTCTGTTGTGGCAGGTATTGTAGTGGTTATGACCTCCTCATCCTTGGCACCGCAACCGTAAAAGAGTACTGCGATACAGGAAATCAACAGAACTGCTGAACATATGGTAATAAGCTTTTTCATATTTTCACAACCTTTCCGGAGAAAACTTCAAGGATAAAACTCCATTTATAATTATCTCCAATTTATCTGTTAATATTATCACTTTGTGAGAACTCCGCCATCGCTATACATCAGAAGAAGCACATCCTTCTCACCGCCAGTAACGGGGTCAATATACACAAGTGCTTCCTGCGATTTGTCGCTTTTACTTACACACCTGTACTCGTAAACGTACTCCTCTGTTTCCCACTCTGTGGGGATAAATGCCTTTTTATAAGAAATTATTTCAAGGTCTTTTTTCAGCAATCTTTTTGCCTGAACAGGGGTGTATTTTATATTCTCCGGCAATGCACGAACCACGTGATTCATTATATAGCCTGTGGCATCAAAAGCAGTTATTCTGCCGTCATCAAGAGCAACACTCACCTTTATCAGATCGGTGTAATAAGTTATTCCGTCCTCAAAGTAAGCAAAGTTTATGGTACATATGCCGTCCGTCGTTGAATAATAACTGTCCTTTATCTTGGTATAACCCTTATCCTTCAGGTATTCTGTAGCTTTTTTTACCGCATCCTGAGGACTCAGCTTTATCTCATTTGCATAAAAAGATGACAGCATATATGTTACTATACCACCTTTTTGCGAAACAGCAATTGTATAATCTCCGTTGTAAAAGGTGTAGGTTGACAGATTACCGTCGGTTTTACTCAGAAAAGCAATCTGCTCGCTTCTGAGCCCAAGAAATTTTGCCGCTTTTTCCCGCGCCTCTTCTTCGGTTACTTGCTTCTGTCCTTCAAGTAATTTTGATTTTTTGTTTTGAATATGGTCGGAGAATGGTCCGTCATAAATTAACGTAGGGTAGTCGCTAAGGCTTTGATTTGCATCATTAAGACCCGAACCTAGATACATACTCTCCGTGTTTCTCTTCTGCAAAGTAGTTTTTACTTCTTCAAAAGTCAGGAGTCCGTTTTCTTCCTGCTGAATAAGATAATTTACCCTATTACTCAAATCCTTTGAATACGCAAGAAGCTTACCGAGATTTTCACTCTGCTCCGAAGTATACGTATTACCCGAAGCAACCTGCTTATTCACATAAAGAGTATATTCTCCGACCTGCGATAGGAATTTATATACTGCTGAAATTTCAGTATTGCCGTCTGTAATTTCCGAAAGACTTTCCTTGGCAGAAACACTTGAACGCCACAAATCCGACGAGATTTCTGACAGCTTATCTCCACCTCTTACGTACATAGATTTCTGTAAATTTAAAGCAATGTCATCAAGGTACGTGCCAAGCTGTGTCAGGGCTCTTTCGTTTGTTTGCATAATACTTCTTTCCGCACTCTTCAGGGCAACA
>JAZNLJ010000110.1:0-4918 GCA_045579005.1 Acutalibacteraceae bacterium
GCTTACAGAAAAGGTAAGAAGAAAGCCCTATTCAGTTGTTCTTTTTGATGAAATTGAAAAAGCTCATCCCGATGTTCTTAACATTCTTCTTCAGATTCTTGATGAAGGAAAAACTAACGATGCTCAGGGCAGAACTGTAAGCTTTGAGAACACCGTTATAATTATGACCTCAAATGCAGGTAGCCACGTGGCGGAAAATGCAGTTGGTTTTAACAGAGATAAAAATCAGGCTTCCAAGGATAAGGCACTCAAGGCACTCAAGGAGTTTCTGCGTCCCGAATTCCTTGGCAGAGTTGATGAGATTGTTGTGTTCAATACTCTCACCAAGGATAATCTCGTTAAGATTGCTGAGATACTTGTTAATGAATTCCGTGGTCCTCTTAAGGACAAGGGCATCGGATTAACTGTTGGTGAGGGAGTGTATGAAATCATCGCAGACCTTTCTGAAGATGGTGGTAGAGGCGCACGTGATATCAGACGTACTATAAGAAAGAATGTTGAGGATAAGGTTGCGAATATCCTTATTGATAACGCAGATTCTCTTATAAATGAAATCATTGTGAGTGCTGCTGACGGTGAAATTACAGTTGATTTTAAATAAACAAATACCGACAGATAACCTCTGTCGGTATATTAAAGGATAGTTATGAAAAGGGTAGTAGTGGGTATTCTTGCTCACGTTGATGCGGGTAAAACCACGTTGGCAGAGGCAATGCTTTATAAGAACGGTGTTATCCGTAAATTTGGTCGTGTTGATAATAAGGATACGACTATGGATACCCATACTCTTGAAAAAGAACGAGGAATAACAATATTCGCGGGGCAAAGCCTTATTACTCTTGATGACCTGGAAATAAGCCTTCTTGATACACCCGGTCATGTGGATTTTTCTGCGGAGACGGAGCGTATGCTTAAGGTTCTTGACTATGCAATACTTGTCATAAGCGGTACGGATGGTGTGCAGGCTCACACAGTTACCTTGTGGCGATTGTTAAAAGCATATAATATTCCTACCTTTATTTTTATAACAAAAATGGACTATGCCCGTCTTTCTCAGGACGAGTTAATGGCAGATTTGAAAGAACTTTGCGGTGAATCTTGTGTTGATTTCAGTGTGAAAGATAAAGGGGAGCTATGGGAATCAGTTGCAATGTGTGACGACTCCGCGTTAGAGGATTTTCTTGCTGAAGGTACTTTGAGCGATGAAGCTGTTTCTGTTCTTATTGCCAACGGCAAAACCTGTCCCTGTTTCTTTGGTTCAGGTCTTAAACTTGAGGGAATTGATGAATTTACTGACGGACTTAAGAAATATTTAGTTCCCAAGGTTTATCCGGATGAATTTGCCGCTAAGGTATTTAAAATAAGCCATGACCACAAAGGGGAAAGGCTTGCTCACCTTAAGATAACAGGCGGGACACTCCGTGTTAAGGACGTTATAGAGTATGACGGTAAAGCGGAGAAGATTAATAATATAAGGATTTATTCGGGTGACAAGTTCATCACCGTTGATGAAATAGGAGCAGGCGGTGTATGTGTTGCAACAGGTCTTTCATCGGTTAAGTGCGGTGACGGACTTGGTGCAGAGCTTTCCTTTGCAGAGAGCTATCTTGAACCTGTAATGGATTACAGGATTGTTTTGCCTGAGGGGTGCGATGCACAGACTTTCTTGCCGAAAATTCGTCAGCTTGAGGAGGAGGATCCTCAGCTACATATTTCGTGGGATAATTTCCTGCAGGAGATTCACGTTTCCCTTATGGGTGATATTCAGACGGAAATACTTAAAAGCATCATTGCAGAGCGTTTTGATATTGATATTGAAATTGACTCGGGTAAGGTTGTTTATAAAGAAACTATCGAGGATAAGGTTGAGGGTGTTGGTCATTACGAGCCCCTTCGTCACTATGCTGAGGTCCACCTGATTCTGGAGCCATTACCAAGGGGCAGCGGGCTTCAGTTTGACAGTAAATGTAGCTTTGACGCACTTGACCGCAATTGGCAGAATCTTGTACTTATTCATTTGGCGGAAAAGACCCATTTGGGTGTGCTTACAGGCTCTCCAATAACGGATATGAAAATAACTCTTGCCGCAGGCAGAGCCCATCTTAAGCATACTGAGGGCGGTGACTTTCGACAGTCAACCTACCGCGCTGTGCGACAGGGTCTTATGCAAGCAAAGTCGGTTTTATTAGAGCCATTTTACAGCTTCAGGCTTGAGGTGCCTACCGAGGTTATCGGCAGAGCAATAAGTGATATACGTATGAAGCACGGTACCTTTGATTCACCTGTGGATAATAACGGCACTTCTATTATTGAGGGAAAAGCACCCGTTACAACTTTTAATGGCTATGTCTCCGAGGTTGCTGCGTATACAGGTGGCAAGGGCAGATTATTTTGTCAGGTGTGTGGCTATGACCTGTGTCATAATCCTGACGAGATTATTGCTGATTATAAATATTCCCCCGAAAGTGATCTGGAGAATACTCCTGATTCTGTCTTCTGCGCTCATGGTGCAGGCTTTAACGTGAAATGGAATCAGGTTAGTGAGTATATGCATATTGACTCCTGTCTTGAGCAGGAAAAAACACCCTATGAGGTTACACTCAATAAGCGTAATTTCCATATTGATGACAAAGAGCTTCAGGCAATTATGGATAGGGAATTTGGTGTGGACAAGCATCCATATTACCGATACAGCCACCACAAAACGCCTGCAAGACCCGTAAGCTCGGAATATAATTCCGTTGTTCGTAAGCAGTACGTTATAGTTGACGGCTACAATGTTATATTTGCTTGGGATGAGCTCAGTGAACTTGCTAAGGATAATCTAGAGAGCGCAAGGGATAAATTGCTGGATATAATGTGTAATTACACCGCCTTCAAAAAGTGCGAAACCATAGTTGTTTTCGATGCCTACAAGGTACAGGGCAATATGGGTAAGAAGTTTAATTATAATAATATCCGCGTTGTATTTACTAAGGAGCGGGAAATTGGTGACAATTACATAGAAAAACTTATAAGCGACATCGGTAAAAACGACAACGTCCGTGTTGTTACGTCAGACAGCCTCATTCAGCTTTCTGCGGTCAGATATGGAGTGCTACGAGTATCTGCAAGGGAGTTTGAACGCGAGGTTAAAAGCGTTGATAAGGTAATTGATGAATTACTTTACAAAATAAATAAACCCCGACCTCAAAGGATAGGGGATTTAATTGAACTCATAAAAAGTATAGGGTGAAATGAGTTATCCGAACCTGCCTGGAAGTTAATCTTTTCAAGGCTTTTCGGTGTTTCGGTTTTGAAAGGCGCCAGCGTGTCTTCGCCCTCAATCCCAAAAATCCAATAAAAATCTTTAACTTTTAGGTGGAAGATTTATACAGTGCGGATTTTTGGTGAGCACGCAAAAACACAGCTAATCCTTTCGGATTGGCGAGTATTTTAACATCGGATGAAGGTCAATCCGCCTGTATAAAATATGGTTCGGATAATTTCTTTCATCCTAAACTCAGAGGAGAATTGATATGTCTATTCAAACTTTTGTTGACAAATACAAAAAACAATTTAAGGCTATGGCACCCGACTACGACGTGCCTTTTGAGTATTCAAGGGAGACTCCTGTTGAGTTTCAGAATCCCGACAGTGTAAAGTTAACCTTTGCTTGCATTGCCGATACACACCTTATTGATAAGGAGAGCGCAACTGCTAACCTTGGAAATTTCTTCACAGACGTGTTTTCAGCAAAGGTGCACTTTGATGCGGTAATGCTTGCAGGTGATATTGCTGAATACGGCAAAAAGGCTGAATACACACGCTTTTTCAACGTATTTGACAAATATCAGAAAAAAATCAAGATTTTCCTTACAATGGGCAACCACGACGTGCGCTTTCAGTTTGGCAGAAATCAGAAGATTATTATGGACAAGGTGAATGAATATCTTGATATCAACACAAATGGCAAGAGTTTCTATTCTTACGATGTGAACGGCTATACAATTATTGTTATCGGTACTGAGAAGCGAGTTCTTGAAAAAGCCCATATCACACAGGAGCAGATTGATTTCCTTGATAAGGAGCTTGCAAGGGCAACCAAGGATGGCAAGCCTGCATTCGTTATGTGTCATCAGGCGTTTGCATTCACTCACGGACTTCCGGAAGTGTGGAAAACAGGGGATATGGGTGAGCAGAATGACGACGTGCGTAAGGTTATGGAGAAGTATAACAATGTTTTCTTCATTAACGGACACCTTCACGGTGGCATCTTTGACAAGACCCTTGAGGTGCTTAACAAAGAGAAGAACGTTCACTCAATCAGTATTCCTGGCTACCGCAAAGAAAACAACTTCGGTATAACAGATTGCGGTGTCGGTTACTATTGCGAGGTCTATGATGATAAGGTGGTTTTCCAGGCACGCCGTTTCCTTACAGGCGAAAACGTTGAGGGAGATTATACTAAGGTGGAGTATGAGGTAATATAACACATAAACCAACCCGATATCTGCATTAATACAGATATCGGGTTAAAAATTATAAAATCAGGTTACAATTATACATCAACTATACGCCATTTCATTTTTGGGGGGCAATAACATACGAACCGTTTTCTCTGACCCCGTGTGCTGTTGAACAATCGTCCGCCCATATTATTTTTACGGCATTAGTGATAGAAATAGATGTGTCCGTGATTTCAAAAGACATCAGCCACTTAAATTACCTCTTTATCATTATAGCATAAAAAGAGTGATAATTCAATGAAACATTTGCCCAAGGGCAAATATGAAGCAATGCTTCGCATTATGATGCAGCTCTCTAAGGTCGCAATGATGCGATGTTTGCTATAATTATTAGCGAAGCGACATCATTAGTGAAACGTCATCATTAGTGAAACGTCATCATTTGCCGAAGGCAAACATCATTGAAAAAA
>JAZNLJ010000111.1:0-28927 GCA_045579005.1 Acutalibacteraceae bacterium
GAAGATATAATCTGTGTGCGATTGAAAATATCGTACTCTGCAAAAGCGTGTTGCTCAGCGGTCTTATGAGATATTCTTCCTTTATCAGGTAAAATATCATATTTTCTGAACTCAAGGAACTCGTTCACACTCTCGGCAAACTGTTCCATTGTGAAAGTGTTTTCACGCTCTATAAGGTCTTCAATATAATCAAAGTAACCTGTAACAGTGCGCTCTAACTGTCTAATTTGTTTTTCATCAAGGTAATTCTTGGCTATGGTGACATCAGATTTCAATATTCTACCATCCGGAGCATTTTTCCAAGTGATAAGCCCCATATTTTCTTTGGTATGGTCGGCTGAACTATATACGATTTCTGCACCTGTTTTGCCGGTAATTGCATAATGGAACTTATTCTGCACCATTGCGTAGAAATCTTTTGTAGTAGGTGCAGTTCGGTCATAGTCAATGCTGCATTCGGCATAAATGTCTGTAATTTGTTGCCAAATTCGTCTTTCGCTTGCTCGGATGGAGCGTACTCTTTCAAGAAGCTCACGGAAATAATCCTTGCCAAAGGCTGTTTCGCCCTGCTTCAATCTCTCATCATCCATAGCAAAGCCTTTGGTTATGTATTCCTTTAAGACCGAAGTTGCCCATATTCTGAAATGTGTGGCACGAATGGAATCTATTCTGTAACCGACAGAAATAATAGCATCTAAATTATAATAATTGGTAACTGAGCTTTGTTCTTTTTCAGGAATTGCACCGTGTTTTGTGGTTGTTGCAATTTTTGCAACAACCACTTCTTCGCTAAGTTCACCACTTTCAAAAATATTTTTTAAGTGTCTGCTGATTCCCGATTTATCAATTCCAAACAGTTCTGCCATTGCTTTTTGTGTTAGCCATATAGTTTCATCTTTTACAAGGGCATTAACGCTGACATCTTCATCATCAACCTTGTAAAGCATAAACTCAAATTCATTATTCATTAAATAAACCTCCTCATATAAACGAGATTTGTTAAAATAATTATATCACTAAGGGGCAACAGATTCAACTAAATCAACCTGAAATATTAAATGTGTTTAAAAACCAGATTCAAGATAACAAGTAAGCTAATAAGGAGGTATTCTTTGGTTAAATATGGAACACCAAATTTGTCTTGACAAAGCTGTTTTCCTCTATTATGCAAATAGTTGGGAAACTTGAAAACGAAAAAGCCGATAACCCTTTATTCTACTGGGTTTGTGGCTTATCACCCAGGTGGTGTTACCGTCAGGTTCTAGTGAATGCAAGTTCATAATGATGGGCAAAGCCCATCAAGTCCCATTCTCTGCACCAATAACGAAAGAGTCACTTTAGGGAGTGCAAATCAGGGATTTAAGATGCTGTGCAGTTTAAATTCAGATAGTTTTCGTTCAGACGAAATGATAAAAGCATCGTAAATAAAGTTGTAGCATAGAACTTTTTTGGAATAACTTTTTCTCCTTTCAAAGGAACTACCCGAAGATAATTTCTTCGGGTAGTTTCCTTTTACATTTCAGTTATCTTGGTTACACATTCCTCTGCAGTAAGCCCCTCACACAGGAGTATGTAATCCGCATATTTTTCGTAAAGCGGAGCGCGCTCGAGGTACAAATCATCTATCGTACATCCGTCCTCCATGGCGATGCCGCGGGTTGTAATATTATTTATGCGCTTTTTTATTACCTCGGGAGTCAACTTAAGGTAAATCACCTTGCCGTTTTTCTTAAGATTTGACATACCCTCGTGGCAGTAAACTGCGCTTCCCCCTGTGGCAATAACAGAGTTGTCACAACGAAGCTTTTTGAGGATTTCGTTCTCCTTTTCCTTAAAGCCCGCAAGACCGTCCTCTGCTATTATCCCGCAAAGGCTTTTGTGGTACGTATTCTGAATAATCAGATCCGTGTCCACAAAATCACAAAGCATGGATTTTGCCAGAAGAACACCAATCGTACTCTTACCACACCCCGGCATACCGATTAAAACTATGTTCATATCTTATGGGTCCTTTATTGCTCTATGATAAACTGATAATCAATAAATAATGTCGCCGGAATCTATATTGCCGTTTCCATAATCGTCAATCTCAAAATCATTGGGTCGTGTCTCAACGTCAGAACCACCACTCCATTCGGCATAAATAGTGTGGTTATAGCCTAATGTAATTACTGTATTTTCCGTTACTGTAACCCTTTGGCCATCCACATCTACATACCAGCGCACAAAATCCCGGGTTCCGTTTGAACAAGCTGGAAGAGAACCATAGGTCTCACCTACTCTGCGCTGTGCACTGACGTAGTTACAGGTACCTCCTGCAGGGTCAAAGGTAATAACCACCTGCTTACCCTGCCATTTAGCTACCAAGGTATGCCCATCAGTTCGCTGACAAGAGGTGCTGGATGTAATCTCATTGCCGTAATCATCATACCATCCCAGGAAATCATAGCCATCCCTGGTGGGAGTTGGCAGATATCCGTAGGTGCTTCCGTAGCTTACATCCAGATAAGTTTCATCACAGTAACCACCATTGGGATCAAGGTAAACACCTGCTTTTTCACCCACCCATTTTGCATAGAGGGTGTGTTTATCTGTTATTGTAACGCGGTCGTTGGGATAAACTCTCTCTGACGAAGCGTAATCCATAGAAAGATACCAACCGTCGAAGGTGTAGCCTTTACGTATCGGGGCGGGCAAGGAACTATAGGTTCCTCCATGCTCAAGTGTTAGCAATGTTTCATTTACCGAACCACCACAGGGATTGAGGAAGACATATACAGGCTCAGGTCCTGTGCTGACGTAGATTTTAATCTGTGAACCAAATACCTGAGTTGAACCACCTACAGGATCCTGATTTATAACTTTACCTGCTGCAACATTTGGATCATACTGTGAATGCGTGAAAACAGAAAAGCTTGCACCGTTAAGCGCACTTTCTGCATCTGCCTTAGTTTTACCAACAACATTTGGAACCTCACGCAGTTCCTTGCCGCTGACAACGGTAAGTGTTACCTTTGTGCCGGGGTCAACCTCGCCACCAATCTTATCCTGTGCCTTAACTGTATTTTCTGTAAGTCCGTTATCCTTGACGTAATCACAATGAACAGTAAGACCCAGACTTGTAAGGGTACGTTTTGCATCATCAAAAAATCGACCTCGAACATCGGGAATTGATATTTTTTCTGCACCTGTTGAAACTATGATAGTCATAACTGTACCAACAGGAACTTCTGTACCCTCTTTTATACTTTGTTCAATAACATCACCTACAGGAACTTTTGAGCTTGGCCTTCTTTCAATTATAGGATCTCCTAAACCTGCCTTTTTAATATCTGCAATCGCCTGCTCTTCACTTATCCACCATACTAAGGGTACTGTAGCAATACCGTCAACAGCTTCTTTGACACCCACACCCTTGGAAACAGTAAGAGTAACAATGCTGTTTATATTTGAGAAGGAACCACCTACAGGGTCCTGCAAAATAATTTTACCGGCATCAACATATTCTGATTCAATACTACCACCGGTCATAACCTGCAGTTGACTATCTTCTATAGCTTTTATTGCATCGTTGGCGCTCATCTGCTCAACATCAGGCACCACAACCATACCCTTAGGGATTTCAATCTTCTCGCTGAACAGAGAAACCTTTATAACGCCTGTACCGATAAGCACACCCACCACGGCAATTACCGCAAGTACACAGGGTATGAGTATTTTTACCCATAGGGGCCAGGAGTAAACGTCTATTTTACGGATTGTAGAACCGCGTCTCTTTAAGGGACCTGTTGCATTGAGCTCCGCAAGAAGCTGAGGAACATCTGCTGTTCTGTCCTCAATACGCACGTTCATGGCGTTGAGAATTGCATTTTCTCTGTTAATTGAAACGTTACTGCGTATTTTATGTATCGGCTGAAGAATATCCTTGTTGTTCTTTTCAAGGTTGGCTCTTCGCTCCATTGCCTCAGCAGGCGTTTTGCCTGTAATCATCTTATAGAGTGTAGCACCTATGGAATAAACGTCGGTGTGGGGTCCCTGGTCACCGTTACTTCTGTACTGCTCCTCCGGTGAGTAACCGGGCTTTATAATAACTGTAAGGCTTCGGCTATGGGACGTGGTTGCAAAACGTGATGCACCGAAGTCAATAAGCTTTACCTCACCCTTGGTAGTAAGGAAAATATTGTCGGGTGCAATATCTCTGTGGAGAATTCCCGCCTGATGAACAACATTTAGGGAGTTCATAACAGGGGTAAGCATTTCTATTGCCTGGTCCTCATCAACCCTGCCAACTCTGTTAAGGAAGGACGTGAGCGTTTCACCCTCAAGGAATTCCATAACGATATAAGCCGTCATATTTTCTTCAAAGCTGTCAAAAACCTTGACTATACCACTTTCATTCTGGAATTTGGCAAGCTTTTTTGCCTCTTCCATAAATTTCTTCAAGCCGTCATGAAACTGCTCTCTCTTTTCACCATTGAACACGGTAATACGGGTCTGTCCCGGCATTCTTGTTGAGAATTCACCGGGCAGATACTCCTTGATTGCAACCTTCTGCTCAAGGCGGTTATCCCAGGCAAGGTAGGTAACACCAAATCCACCGTAACCTACAACTCTGCCTATTAAGTACCTGTTATGCAACACAACACCGGGGACAATATGAACTGCCTCCTCGGCACCTGTACCCTCAACATAACCACAATGAGGACAGATGGAAAATTCGTTGCTGTACGTTTCCATACAGCCCAGACAACGCTTTGACATCATTCTTCTTCGCTTTCAAAAACAAAATTTGGATAAATCTCTTTAATGGGTTCAAGAATCTTTGACTGAATCTTGGAATTAAAGCTGAGCTCGTTGACAGGAATCTGTCCGTCGTTACACTCATTTATCATAAGGTTACTCTGATAAACGTTGCCCAGCATCCAGGACAGGAGAGTTTCTGCCGCCTTGACCTGCTCCTCTGAACCTCCGCTTATGCTCCACTCATAGGTGAAACGGCAATTTATTTTCTCCATCTTGGGGAAAACGTATGTTTTTTCGTAATTTGTAAGTGTCTGACGGCACTCATTGACAGCCATCGTTGATGTAAGAATAACCGCACTTGTATTAGCCTGATTGTTGAAAAAGTCCTTTCTCTTGGCTTTGAACAAGGCGCTGTTTACATTGGCATCCACAAGTTCCTGATACTTTTCATCCGTAGCAATATTACCGTAATCAAAATCCTTAATCTCCGTGTAGAAATCACTACTGTAGCCTGTGCTTGCAGCACCTCGGGTTATAACCGCCGCCATAGGTACCTCTATAGCAAGAGGCACCTGCTTCTGATCTTTATAATAATTACTGTATTGGTCAAGGAACAATGCCTCCTTGAACTGGTCGGACTCTATAACGTTTATAAGGTCAATTGATTTATCTGTTATATCATCACTTATACCTGTGCTCTCATATATGGTGGGCATATTTCCCTCTGCCTGTGCCTTACGGAGAGCAGCCTCGTATTCATTGGGGGCAAAGCCTCTCCTTTCCCATTTCACATCGGGGAAGGTCTTTGTAAAGCTTCGCAGCATTGCCTCCATAGCATCGTTTTCAGGATTATTTTCAGTTCCGTTTTCACAGCAATACCATACTGTGATTGTGGCAGGCTCCAGAATCGCCTCATCCTTCTTATCCGAATAAACACCAATAACAAAACCGATTGTGGCAACAACAACCATAAATGCAGCAGCAATACCTGCTATACGCTTCACTGAACGGATGTGCTTCTCCTTGTTAAGGGAAACAACCTTCTTTCTGCCGTTGACCGCCTTAGAAAATTCCGCTGTATTCTTAAAACGCATATGTCTGTCAATTGCCATCGCCTTCATTACGGTATTGCTGAGGTTTTCGGGAATTGAGCCGTTAATCTGCCTTGGTGATGGCAGAGTGTCATTGAGTTTTCTGTTAGTGGACTCGTCAGGCTTCTGTCCTGTGAGCATAACGTACATTGTAGCACCAAGAGCGTAAATATCCGTTTCGGGACCCACGTTCTGACTGCTGTCATACTGCTCGGCAGGTGAATATCCGGGCTTAAGGATAACGTCAATTATTTTATCCGTACTGTCCGCAAGCTTTGCACCACCCAGGTCAAGAAGCTTGACCTTAATCTCCTTATCCATACAGATAAAGACGTTATCTGGCGCAACGTCGCGGTGGATAATGCCCTTTTCGTGGAGAGAGCCGAGAGCGTTACAAACCTCGTTTGCAACCATAACGGCAAAGTCCTTGTCCACCATACCACCGTTCTGAGCCATATATTCACTCAAGGAAATACCCTTGAGCAATTCCATAACTATATATGCGGTGTTGTTTTCCTCGAAAAACTCGTAAACGTTGGGAATATTACGGTGAGCACCGAATTTCGCCATATCACGTGCTTCTGCAAGGAAACGGGTTTTTCTGTAATTGAATTCGTCCTGTGCTTTTCTGCTGACAATAAGGTTTTTAAGTCCCTCGGCACGTGTAACAAGACGTGCGGGGAAGAACTCCTTAACCGCAACAATAATTTCAAGTTTCACGTCCCATGCCTTATAGATGATACCGAAACCGCCCGAACCAACTGTTTCACCAATTATGTATCTGCCTGCAAGAACAGTTCCGGGATAAAGGTGAACAGGCTCCTTGGGTGCTCTCAGAAAGACAGAACCGCAATGAGGACAAACGTCAAATGAATCGTAGTATTCTTTAAAGCATGAAAAACATCTTTTCATAACTTCAGGCTCCTTATTTTATGTAATCTTCCCAGGAGAAGTCGTCTCCGCAAAGGGGAACGAAAATAAATGCACTTTCGCCCAATTCTATTCGGTCACGGGCAGCGAGAACCTTTGAAACCATAATATTCTCATCGTTAAGGTATGTAAGACCGCTACTCTCACCGGGCTGAAGGTAAAAAATCTTCTGCTTTGGCTCATAAACAATCCATGCGTGCTTTTCTCTTGAAACACCGCTATCCTTACTGAGAACAATTCTGTTTGTATCGTTTCTGCCGATGGAATTACGTGCAGAAAGTATACTGAAGCTCTCACCGATGTGTCTGCCCTTTACGCACACAAGCCAGCCCACAACAGGGTCTGTTTCGGGAGTGCTTGTGCTCTGTGACGATACTGCATTACCAAGGCTGAAAAAGCCCATAGTGGTTCCCTCAGGATTTACAGATGCCTTTTTAATAGCGTCCTTAAGACTTTCCTCTGCCTGAGGAGCTTCCTCAATTACAGGTGCAACAGGCTCAACCACGGGAGCAACGGGCTGTGTCTCAACAACAGGAGCAACAGGCTGAGAAGCTTCCTCTGCTACGGGAGCTTCAGACTGTACCTCAACAACGGGAGTCACAGGCTGTTCAATAACCTCTGCTTTTACCTCAGCAGGCTGCTCAATAACAGGTGTTGCCTCCTGAACAGGTGCTTCCTCGATGGGAGGTGCTTCTGTTGTAGGGGTTACAGGTTGGTTCTGATATGAATTCTGCTGATTAGCGTTGTATTCAGGATAAACTGTTTTTGGTGTTGCATAATATTCGGGCTGCTGAACAGGAGTGTACTGAGCGTTTTGCTGCTGTGCGGGAGTCGTCTGCCAGAAGTCAAGTGTTGAGGGAGTTCCCGCGGATGCATTATTGTACTCATTCTCTGCGGGTACATACTGCTGGTCGTTATATCCGTTATAGCCTTCATTACCTGCATATACAGGGTCGTTGGCAGGAACGTACTGCTCCTGCTGTTTTTTCTTTTTACCGAAAAGTCCGCCCTTTTTTTTCTCAGCCTTAGGGGGCTCGTAACCCATATTCTGACCGGGTACTGCACCGCCGAATTCGGGGTTTGCTCCGCAATGAGGACAAACGGCAAAGGAATCACCATCAAAAAAGTGACCGTTAAGACATTTTATAACATTCATAGTAAATAGCTCCTTTATCTGATTTTAATAACAGCGACAGTCATATTGTCGCGATTAATTGAATTAATTTCTGCTTTGTTCTGTGCCGTTTCATCAAACACCTTCACAAGCTCTGTAAGATCTCCTACAGATTGCGAAATGGAAAACATCTGCTCATCCGGCACAAGCTTGTAAAGACCGTCAGTCATTATTATTATAAGGTCATCCTTGTATAGTTTCAAGGGTGATTCGCTATAATCCATAAGCTGAATGTTCCCCAGACCGATATAGCTGATAAGAGCTTCACTACGAGCAAGCTCGTTTGTGTATTGCTGTGGGGAAATTTCTCCCGATTCAAGACCTTCGTCAAGAGCAAGGAGATAGTTGTGGTCGTTTGTAACCTTCAGGAATTCCTGTCCTCTCTTAAGGTAAATACGACTATCACCTACAGAAATCCAGCGAAGATTCATATCCTTGATTATAATTGCCGCCAGGGTGCTTCCGGCATTAAGGGGACTACCATCACCGAAGGTGAGAGCACTAACCTCCTTGTCCGACTCCGTTGCCATAGCCCGTAGCAAATCCTGTGTGGGCTCAGGTATGCCGTCACGGACAAATTCAAGGACCTTGTTGACTGTAAGAGAGCTTGCGGTCTGTCCACCGTTGTGACCGCCCATACCGTCACACACAACCACTATTCCATCGCTTTGTTCAACCTTATAGCCAAAAGAGTCCTGTTGCTCTGCTCTGTCACCGATAACCGATAAAAGACTCATTTCAAAGGTATCATTTTGTGTAACTACCACATCGCCGAGATTTTCCGACATAACATCAACTCCTTGTTGATTCAGTCAACCCATACTGCAATTGCAGTATTATTATCCGAATTTTTAGAGGCTCCTCTTTCAATAACAATTGCCTTCATTTTATCAAGCCATTCCGTAACATCCTTTGACTCCTTGAGGAGAGTGCACATTTCATCCTCTGTAATAAGCTCCCAGAAGCCGTCGGAGCAAAGGAGAAATGCATTGCACTTTCTGAGAGGAACGGCCTTGTGTATTTCAAAAGGTGGGTCGTTCCATTCCACACCCATTACCTTAAGAAGCATATTTCTCTCAGGGTGATTTCTGATATCGCTTTCCTTTATTTCCCCTGACATAACGAGCATCTGAGGAACGCTGTGGTCAAGTGTCCTGAAGAAAACCTTATTTTTTCTGAATATATATAAACGCGAATCGCCTATATGACTCATATAGGCTTTCTTGTCGTCCGTAACAAGTACGGTTGCTGTTGTTTTCATTTTCATTTTTGCGTGAAGCTCTGTCTGCTTCCGCAAAAGTATGTCCTGCGCTTTAAGAAAGGCAGGCTCAATAAACTCACTTACCTCCGTTGCAGAGGAAAAATCCTCACCAAAGCTTTCACACACGGTTGATGATGCAACATCGCCCATACCGTGACCGCCCAGACCGTCACAAAGGACAAAGCAACTACCCCTGTCAGTATGAGTTATACTGACAGAGTCTTCATTTACGGGTCGTGATCCTGTGTGAGTGTAGTGTGAACAGGATAAATTAAATTTCATATAATCATCCCTTTAATATTTGCAAAGTGAAACAGCTCTGTTTTTGGCTCTGTTCTGAGCATTGCGATAAATCGAAACTGATTTTCTCAAAGCTGAGGCATAATTCTCCAGGGATTTAACACTTCGCTGAGATGCAGAATTTCTGTTCCTGATATTTTTCCATGAATTAAGGAACGCAGCATAATCGGGACCCTGCCAGAAGAATGCCATAGACCCGATTTCCCTGTCGATATTACGCAAACTTTTATTTTTTGCAACAATGTATGAATCAACCGTATCGGCTGTTTCTGCAATTTGTAAAAGATTAACCGATATATTTGCCATAGCTTACCTCTTATCTGAATTCCTCAGCCGCCGTAGATATGGAGGCTTCTACTGTTTCATAGCTGACACCCACAACGTTATGAAGATAACGGACAATATCCCTCACTTCATTTTCACCCTCGTAGCAGGCTGCTTCGATTCTGTTAAAAGCATATCTGCTTTTTTCTGCCGCAGAGCTGTTCCAGGAGTTGCCCAATCGGTTTACGCTGTTACACAGCTCCCTGAACTTTCTGTCGCATTCGCTGTTATATGTATCAATCTGTGAAGCAGACATTCTGACTAAATTTGTATCTATCTTAATCATAAATTATGCACCTTCGGGAGGAACGAAGCCCTCTGTAACCGTAACTGTATCCAGGTTTTCGAGTCTTCTTTTAATGTTATTGGTCTGGTTTGCAATGCTTGTAACGCTGTAGGAACACCTTTCACCGCCTACACCCTTTGAATAACGCTGTACGTTGTATGCCACATCATTAAGTATAGTTGCAGCGGTTCCCAGACGTCGCATTATTTCATAAAGCTCATTTTCTGTATTGGCATCCATACTGCACCCTCCTAAAATAAATTATTTACGGCATTTTCCGCGCTTTCAAATTCATTTGCCGTCTCTGTAAGATAACGGCGGTTGTTTGCAAGAAGCTTTTTATAATTGTCAAAGAAGGGCATTTCAAGTATGTTATAAATATCCTGAAGCCCCACAACGTTATAAAGCTCCTGAAGTCGTATCTGCACTTCCTCAATAATCGTGGAAGCAAGCCTTAAATCATTGCTCATACTGTAGAAAACCGACGTGTTTATCTTCACAACAGAATCGGAATATACGTTCTCGCGCTTAACGTTATAGCTCTTGGCAAAGAGTGCGGAAACGTTATTATAAACTGTCTTGAAGAAGCCCTGTAAGGAAGCATGAATTTTTGAACTTGCATCACGTATACCACGGTCAAAATATGATATTGCAGATAAAATGCTGTCCTTATAATCGGATTTTCTGTCAACAACAGCAATAAACGGAGACACAAAAGCTAATTCTGCAAAATTCACCAGCATTGACTCTGCTTTGGATACAATTCCGTTTTCTGCGATAATTCTTTTATGTTTATCTACCCAGTTTTTAGCTATTGCCTGTATAACCGTACGTTCGGCGGTATCATTGATAAGTAAACCTGCGGTGGCAATACCCATAGCAAGCGTAAGAAAATCTACTTTATCACCATTAACAGGTGTACCTTCACCGAGAAATTCATGACACACGTTCATAACACCCAAGGTTACGTTTTTACGTAATGAAGGTGGCATATCCATAATATCATCGCAGGTACTCTGAACATAGTTTGATAAAATGCCCTGCTCAACCTGCCTGTTAAGTCGTCCGTTCTTATCAAGCATTGTTTCCATACAATGATAATTCTGTACACTAAGACCTACAGGCTGACTTTCAAAAAAGTAGGTATTCTCTGCCGGCACAAGACGGTTTCCCAGCACGTTTACGTAATCGTTGTCAGCAGAAAGGCTGTGCATTTTGTGACGGTATTTTTCAAAATCGGGACCCAACTCACTTTTAAACTGCTTGATTGCCTCAGGTGAGAAGCCCTGACCGTCAAAGCTGTAGCATCGGTCAACAAGGTCTGACTTCATTGTTACAAACTGCGCCTTATTACCACCCTTTGAGTGACCTGAAACTGTAATGGGTGTTGATTTATCCCATCCGTTTTTAGCCGCTGTCTTATTAAACCAGTTAAGTGCTTCTGCCTGCTGGTCACTTGCATAGTCATTGGCTACAGTTTTTGTGCTGACTATGTTTCCGTTTGAATCATAGGTATGGTAGTTATTTGATTCGGGTACACCTGTCAGTGCCTCCCCGTTATCAATCCACTCACCGTCACCCGTACCGCGGAAAACAACTGAAACATTACCCTTATTATCGGTAAAGGTACAGGCGTTTAATCCGGAGGATTTAATCTGGTCACCAATTACAAGCTTACCCAGCGATTTGTCGGTTTTTATTGCATTCTGAAGAACTGCTAACTGACCCTTATCGGCATCATTGAAGCCTCCGCTTTTCTTTTCAAGAGCGCTGACAACCTCGCTGAAGGTTGCCCCGTCCCTCACGTCTGCCTTATCCGCAAGGTAGGAGTACACGTTGAGCACCGCTTCCTTGTTGGCTCTGTTAAGATTTGTTGAACTTATGTCAGCCATAACCTAACCCCTTAAAAATACTTTTTAGTGGCAAACCGTACCGCACTTAGGGCACACACGCTGTGCCGCAGGATAATGAGTACCGCACTTTTTACACAGCACAATTGACGTGTTGTCCCTTGGGGGAGTATCGTATGTTGAAACAGGTGACTGCTGTTTTCTTGCAGGAGCACCATTCTGCAATGCTTTTTTAATATTGAGCAACAACACGATTGCACCTGCAAGAAGAGCAATTATTATACCAAGTAAAACAAAAATTATAATAAATTCTGTATACATTATTAAAACTCTCTTTCTGTAAAATTGTTTTAATTATACGGCATTTCCAAACCACTCAAAAGAGTGGTTTGGAAATTTTAAATATCAGTTTACGGTAACCGCACAGGAAACGTTATATTTTTTATCTTTTGAAACACCTGTTATGTTTACTGAACCACTTGACACACCGGTAACAACACCATTAGAAACAGTTACAATTGAATTATTGGTTGATGTCCATATCATGTCACTTGCAGAATAGCCAGCGGGATATTCAACCTGAATTGTACGGCTTTCTCCGGGAGCAAGCTTGATTGAATACTCAGCAACTGCAAGCTGTTCACCTACAACCTCGCTATATCCTTCAACCTTATTATTTTCATCCTTCGCATTAGGTGAGTAATCAAGAGTTTTTGTGTCACTCCAAAGAACCTTTTCAACAGGAGTTACAATATCAAATTTGTATGCATCTTCCTTCTTAACAACCTCCCAAGTGTGCTTGAGGCCCAACTTATTAAGAAGAGTGCTGGACTTATTACCTACCCCGATATCTATCAGCGGTATATAACCGACTATACCGTAACTTAGTGTCGTTTTTCGTTCTATATTCAACTGCGAACCTGTATCTACATAATCTGTACCATATTTAATTTTTGCATCACCTTCAATAAGGATAGATGCCTGTACACTCGCATCAACAATCGGGATACAAAGAATTGACAATGTCGCTACAAGCTGAGGTCCTGCTTTGATAGTAACCTTGATTGAAGCTTCCTGGGAATAATACTTCTTTGTTGTTTGCTTGAAGTTACCATTCTTATACTCTATCTTGCTGTTAGAGCCCATCATGACCTTGATTTCAATTTCACCATTGATATCAGCAACAAGGAAAACTTCAAGATTAACACTACCTACTGAACCCAATGGGATAGGCATCTGCATAAGACGGACTTCACCGTGGAATGTACCCTCAATATTGAGTTGGTGTGTTACATCATAGTTTGTTTTGATAGTAAGCTCTTTTATTCCCTTGGGAATTCCTGTATTAACACCAAACAGCTTCTTTGTTTCAAGCTCGTAATCTAAATCAACATAAAGATTATCAATAACAACTGAGCCTGTTATTTCGTAGCCGGCTTCATATTTTGTTTTGCTTCCTGATGAATCCTTGGGTTTTAATGCTTTATCCTTATCAAGTGCTGCTTTAACTGTTTCAATATCATCTTTTTTTGAATCAAAACTATCAATAACAGGAGTACTGTTTTTGTACGCCTTTTCACTCATATCAGACTTATCCGGAATGATACCTGATTCTTTCATCTCATCGGCAAGTCCGTCTTCCATTTTTCCATCCTTATCGAATAAATCAATGGTTTCTTCCTTGTCGTTCCAGTTATTACTGATTTTAACTGTACCATCCTTAAAGTTTGCATTTGCCTCAATTCGGATAGGTGTATCCTCACTAAGACCCTTTATTTCATTAACCTGGTTGAATTTAACATCACCGGATTTGCCCAAATTGTCAACCTGAGGTGTCTCAAAGTTACTTGTGGGTATTCCGGTTGCTTTTGTAACAGAAACAATTTCAACACCCGCATCAGGAATAATTTCATCTGCCTCAGGTGCAACTGTACCGGAGAATTCTACAACATCAACAACCTCATAAAGCTCAGGTGTGCTTGTAGTAATAGTGTATGTTCCGTCACCATTATCAGTAACTGTAACTACCTTTATTGCTTCACCATCAGGGTTTTGTGCTGTACCGGGAGCAATAAGAACATCACCCACTGCAGGCTTTTTGCCTTTTACAAGATACTTTCCATCTGCGATTTTCTCAATTGAATCTGCCTGTTCACGCATATCAACTGCATCTTCCGCATATGTAACCTCATTAATAGGCTCATTCTTCTTATTCAGATACGCTTGCTGTGCGGATTTCAGAATTTCCTCACATTGCTCAGGAGTGGCATCTGCCTGATAATCAACTCCCTGGGGGGCAATACCATTCTGGAGAGCATAGTCCATTGCAGCATCAAATCTGTCTCCGCCCTCTGCAACATCAAGCCTGGGGTCAATAGCATAAACTGCAGTTAAAATTACAAACTCAAGACTTGCTACATCGTCCGGGCGGAAGCTTGCACCTACAGTATCAACAACCTCCCACTCATAAGCTGACTGAGCATACATAAATAATTCGTGATTCTTATCGATATCTGAAAAATATGGCTCGGTCTGCTGATACATTGTAAAACCGAAGCTTTCTGACATTTCCTTAAGCCATTTTCCGCGGCTTACTTCAATATCGTTTTCAAAACGGAAATTGCTGTCAGCACAAGATGTGAATGTTCCGACAATCATAATAAGCGCCAACAGAAGTGCTATAAATCTTTTCATATCTATCCCTCACAAGTTTTAGTATCTATGTAAAAACAGTAAAACTGTTATTGTTTTCGAGTTCAGGCGTGCGGGCACTTTGTGTACCCGCACGCAAAGTAAATAAAATAAATCTTATTTGAACTGATTTGCAGCAATGTTTGTTGCATTTGTTTTGATTGATTCTTCGTTTGCGATATACTCTTCCTTTGTCTTAATAAGGAAATCTGCATAGCTTTCGATAACCTGTTTGTATTTTTCGAAGTTGGGAGCAAGCTCTGTAATAGCTGCCACGATTTTCTGTGAGCCTTCACTCTGCCATGATGAATCATCGAGCATATCAATTTTGCTCTGGAAACTTTTGAGATAATTATAAAGCTCCTCGTTTATTGTTCTTACCTTACTCGCTGTCTGTTCTAACGCAGCGGGATCAATATTAATAATTCCTGATGCCATTTTATTTTCCTCCTATAATCAGTTAGTCAAAGACTGTGCTTTATTAATTACGTTCTGCTGAGTTGTACGATATGACTCGGCACTTCTTGTAAGGAAACGAGCATATTCTTCCATAAGATCTTTCATTCTTTCAAAATCATCCTTGAAGCCGTTGATCTGTGTAATAAATGTTGTTTTATCCTCAGATGTCCAGCTTGTAAGAGACTGATCAATTGCGGTGTAAAGAGCGTTATACTCTGCCTTGTACTCGGTTGCTAATCCCTGAATTTCGCCTGATGCCTGATCAAGGTCAGCAGCAGTAACTTTAATTGTTGCCATATAAATGACCTCCTTAAAAAATTTTTAAAATTATTTTATACTAACATCAGCTTTGAGCCGTTGCAAATACCCAGCTCATAAACCGATAAGTTAATATTGAGAATAGCTCCGTCTGTTCGACGGGAAAGAGTTGTGGTTTCGTTTGAAATAAACTGACCGTTGGACATCTCCGTAACAGCCTTTATAACAAGACCGAGAACCTCGCTCATTTTGGAATGTAAGGGAAGAAGCATATCAAAGGTTCTGCCCAGAATAGGTACGTAAACCTCTACCATAACCTTATCCATCATCAGACCTCCCCGTTTTTGTCATTGAGTATTTTAATAAGACTACTCCTGCCGCGTGAAACGACGTAAGCATAGTCGCTACCAATTTCCTCGTACATTTCACGTGTAACCTTTGAGGGTCTTACAAGATACTGATCAACTACACCGTCACCGATCCACATACCCTCTGTTGAGGAAATATGCTTTTTGAACCAGGGCTCATATTGTGACTCGTTGAATCTTGCGAGTGAATCGATAAGAACAAAGTGTATTTTGTAAATAACCTCTGCCTTTTCAAGTAAGGTAACAAGCTTATCCTTATCCTCAGGTGATAGAGAATTAATAAGATTGCCTATACCCGTTATGACATAAACTCTGTGACCGAAGTCCTTAAGTGACTCAATGTCCATTCCCGCATCCTTGTAGGTATTGTTTCTGAGAACCATCTCGTCGAACAATGCCCTTACTTCCTCAGCGAAGTTCACGTCCTCATCGGTAATAAGCTGTGCGTAGTCAAGGAGCTTGGTGTCAGCAAGCTTCGAACAAATCCTGTACATTGCTGAAGCAAAACCTGTGCAATCGTGAATATCCTGTGATACTACAGGGAAAATTACTCTTCCCTCAAGGTTTACACCTGCTACACTCAAATCCGCCTTATTGACACCCACAGGTATATTTTTAAGATTTGTAATGTAAGGTGCAACGTATTCGTAAGTAACCCTGGCGGGTAAGGTGGGAATCTGCTTTGCACGGAGCTCTGTGCCCTCGGAAAGCTTTTTGCAGTAATTTCTGATGAACTCCATAGAATCCTCAGCCGGTGTTACGCGGGCTGTCTGGAATTCATATACCTTGCCCTGATTCACAAGACCTCTGCCTCTGAACCTGGAGGGTAATACGCCCTCAGTCTTACCAACAACCATTGAGTAGTCGGAAGCATCGTTAAGCTGAAGTGTAAGCATTGTCTTGAAATTCTGCTGATATCTGTAACGGACTGCGCCCACACCTGTGGCAGTAACCATAAAGTAAATACCGTACTTCACACCATCACGTGCAAGAAGTGAGAAGGTATCGCCCAACTCATCGTATTGCTCAATGAAGTTTGAGAAGTTGTGAATAAAAACAATGATATTCGGTAATTTCTCGTTACTGTTTCTGCAATAGCTCTGATAGTCACCACCGAAGTCTGAGAACAAAGCCTTTCGTTTTTCAAGCTCTGTTTCAAGCATTTTAAACAGGTTGATTGTTTTCTCCTCGTCAGCTGAGGTGATTACCCCGCCTACGTGAGGTGCTTTTTCAAACATTTTGAGAGTTTCAGAGCCGAAGTCCATTATGTACATATTCACTTCCTCAGGTGTGTGGTTTTTGATAAGTGAATATATAAGCGATGAAACGAAGGTGCTCTTACCATTGCCGGGGGCACCGTAGAGCAGACAGTTACCTTCTGAAGTGAATGGAACTGTAAGAACGTCCTGACGCTGATTGAAGGGGTCGTCATATTCACCCACGATGGGGTTGAGCACAGTGCCCTTAGACGATACTCCGTATTTTGCTTCAAGGTTATCAATGAATATATTTGGTGAGATGGGTTCAAGCCACAAGGGTCTTACAGAAACATCCTCTTCCTTGGCAAGGTCGGACAGATATTTTACAATTGCAACTATCTGCTTGACTTTACTGCCGGTGTTTATCTTCTTGATATCAGGATTCACATTCATTGTGGTATGACCGATATTGTCGATAACCTGTACGCTTGAATCCTTCTTCTTTTCGACTGTTTCCGTGGGCTGATATTCAGCACCGCACCAAGCAGACTGTCCAAGAGCAAACAGCTCGTTAAAGCCAACCTGCAGATAGAAGCGACCTGTCTGTGAAAGCTCAGCAGCATCAATACGCTTAATCATATCCATACTGTCAGCCTTATCCTGAACCTTAAGACAAACTCTGAATTTACTGTTACTCCATATCTGGTCGTTAACAACACCGTTAGGCTTCTGTGTGGCAAGGATAAGATGCACACCCAGGCTTCGTCCGATACGAGCTGTACTGATAAGCTGATCCATAAACTCAGGCTGTTGAGCCTTAAGCTCTGCGAACTCGTCGGAGATGATAAACAAGTGAGGTACAGGTTCATCTACAACCTTGTCACGGTAAAGCTGTTGATATTTGTAGATATCCATTGTACCCTCGTTGGATATCTTGCGCGCCTTATTGAATATTGCCTGACGTCGCCTTAACTCACTCTGGATTGAAATAAGTGACCTTGTAACCGCCGCACCGTCAAGGTTTGTAATGGTACCTGCAAGGTGAGGAAGCTTTATACCTCTTTCGTTATCCTCAAACGCACCTGCAAGACCGCCGCCCTTGTAGTCAATAAGGATAAATGAAACCTCATCAGGGTGGTAATTGACTGCCAGCGAAAGAATGTAAGTGATGATAAACTCTGATTTACCCGAGCCTGTCATACCTGCCACAAGACCGTGAGGTCCGTGGAATTTCTCATGAAGGTCAAGTTTGAAGCTGTCGCCGTAAATATCAACACCAACAGGTGTCTGTAATGATTTGGTTGCCGTATTTTCACGCCACCTCGTAAGGGAGTTAAGGTGTTCAACCTTACTTACACCGAACATTTCAAGGAAGGTGAGCATTGAAGGAAGTATATAATTCTGCTCTGCAATGTCAAGCTCCGTATTTGCAAGTGTGTAAGCAATTTCATCAATCAAATCAGTATATGCTCTGTCAACAGCAAATATTGTTCGCTCGCCTGAAGTATCATCCTTATCATACATACAGGAATATGTATCGTTGGCATTGATAATCGTTTTTGCCTCTTTTGGTAAATCCTTAAGCTCCAACGCGCTGTAGATAAGGCTTACTCCGTGCTTTTCCTCTTCCTTAAGAAGCTGTTGAAGCGCTTCACATTTCTTAGGAAGGCTACGGTTAAGACAAATGATTACGTAGTAGGGAGAAATGACTGTGTCACGCTCCTGCTTGCGCGGGATAATATTTTTTTCGATGTATGCGGAGAGCTCCTTGACCTCCTCCTGATTCGTTGCGAAGAATCTTGTTGTTTTATCATCGCTCCAGAAGTGGGGAATGAATTTAACAAAATCAAAGTGCTTTGCCTCGTCCTCGTCTGCAATGAGCATAATCTTAAGCTCATCGTAGCTGTGAAGTGCAAACATCTGTAACAGCCAGCCCTTAATCATATTTTCCGTCTGATTAAGATCACCGTAAACACCGATAACGGGATTCTCCGTAACATTGAGTGAAATCGGTACCGAGGCAAGAACCTTGGGCTCCTCGGCAAGCTCTAGCATTAAATCCTGAAGATTGTCTTCATCCAGGCTGAACTTTTTTTCCTGATAATCAACCTTGACATCCATTGGTAAATCGCCGATACCAAGCCTCAGGTTAAGGAAATCGCTCTGACCTATTACCCTCTCCCACAGATTTGTGCTCCTGTTGAGTATGCGGTTCACACAATCATCCTGACAAATCATATTTTCATAGAGGATTTCGCTCTGTTTTTTGCCGATGTGCCTGAATTTCTGACTCAGATTTTTAAGATATACCTGATATTTGTTCTGTCGTTCAAACTCTCTCTTTTCTTTGCGGTTCTTCTCGTGAGTTTTTGTGATAACAGGCCAGATAAGTGTACCGAACATCATACCGATTGCCATTATGAGTGATGGTATTGCCTGTTTTATTTCACCACCGTTTGATATTACGTTGAACACGGTGAACAAGCCTGTGAACACAGCGGTTGTACCCATTGTGAGTGATGGTCCCAGCACCATTGCAATTGGTGTGTTATCATCGGACTGTCGCTGTGGCGGTGGGTCAATCTTGATAACCTCGTTCTTTATTTCACGATGAAAGCGGGGAGAACGGAAGAAGAAGCTCTTTTCGGGGATTTCAATCTCCTGACCTGCATTTGCCGTTATCTCCTGTCGTTTGTAAACTCCCAGGGACTCGGATTTGATTTTCACCTTGCCGTCAGGATTATTAATAGCAATGAAATCCTTACCGACTATTATCTTTAAACCTATTATATATATATAGTCACCTGGTTTTAATACGTGATTTCGAATTCTGTAACCGTTGACGTATGTACCGTTTGTACTGTTTTCATCAAGTATCGCCCAGTTTGTGCCGTCAAAGGAAAGCACCGCGTGGTGACCTGAAACGAAGGAATTATCGAAGCAGATGTTGTTATCTGCGCTTTTACCGATTGTGTAGGTATCGGGATGAAGAGCAACAACCTTTTTGAGTGTCTGTCGGCTTTCTTCGATTGCCTCGGTACTGAGGAGAGCCTTTTCATTGGTTCCCTTTATCTTCAGGTAATAAAACATATTGTCATCAAGGATAAAGCTCTTAACCTCACTGCCGTCATTTGCTACGAAGGAAACAAGCTTATTACTCTTGACTACCCAACGTTCATCCACAGCCTCGATGCTTATTATCTGCCGTGACTTACCGTTGTCATCCAAATCCTTTATCCAGTACTGACCCTTTACCTTTTCAGGTAAGGTAATGCTGAACATTTCATTGGATTTGATAAGGTTTACTATCATTTCACCATTCCTCCTCTTCAGACCTGCTCATTTCGTATTCAAGAAGCAAAATCTTCTCCACAACATTCGGATATTTTTGAACAACCTTCTTGTTGCCCTTCTCAAAGTCATTGTTACACTTGAAGAAGAAGATAATTGCCAGGAACAAGGTCCAGGTCATAGGCTGAAGACCGCGCTCGATAAGTGAAATCATCTGTCGGCTAACACCAACCTTATGAGCAAGCTCCGTCTGCGAAACACCCAAATCCTTTCTCAGAAAAGGAAGTGCCTGTGAAAGAACGTTTATCATTTCCTTCTGCTGTTCTGTAAGTTTATACTCTGCCAAATCAATTGCCTCCCGGGAATTTGACCAACTGTTTGTCAACTCATTGTCTGCATTATACTTCTTGACCAACCATTTGTCAACCATTTTTTCAAAATAAATATAAAAAATGTAAAAAAATACAAAATTTTGTGTATTTTTGTATCCTGTCAGAATACTTTTTATCTTAATTTATGATTTTTATATCTTTTTTCTGTTTTCCTATTATTATCATTCTTTTTTATGATATAATCCCCATAAATTCATCTTTATATAGATGGAAAATCTAACAGGCTATCATATTGACTTAACTGATACAATGTGATACCATTTCTACAGTTACATACCTATTATATTATAAGGACGTGATTTTTTGAGTAACGCCATCAAGCGGAAAAACGGCAACGGCTACGTTGCAACCAACGAATTTATATTCTATCTGGCGGCAATCTTCTTCTACACAATGATGACTGGTATTGTGGGTTCATACAGGCAGGACTATCTCGTTAACGTGCTCCGTCTTACAGAAAACCAGACATCCTTTTACAACTCATTTTTAAGCGTAGCAGGATTTGTGCTCAGCTTCTTCTACGCTATGGTTATTGACAACCATAAAATCAGCAAAAAAGGTAAGTTTGTGCCAATTGTAAATGCAGTTGCAATTCCTATGGGTATCGTAACACTCCTTATGTTTGTTACACCCAAGGGTCTTACAGGTGCTCTTCTGATGATTTACCTTCTCACAATCGGACTTCTTCACGGTGCCTGTTGCAGCTTTGGTAATGCAATAAACCTTGTTTCATTCGTTATGTCACCTGACAACAAAGAGCGTGACAAAGTAATTTCATTCCGCAGTATTTCAAGTGCGGTTGGTAACTCTGCTCCCCTTGTTGTTACACTTGTTATCGGTCTTTTCATCAAGGATAAGGCTATGCTTTTCATCGTATCCACCGCCCTTATCAGCGTGGTCGGCACTTTTATCACACTTATGGGTATGCGCTTTATCAAGGAGCGTATTGAATATACAAAGGAAAAGAAAAATCCCCTTGTGGGCTTTATCGACGTTGTCAGGAATAAATATGCCTGGGTTATCATTGTCAGCGAAACTCTCAAAAACTTCCGTCAGATTGCTACTTATATGGGTGTTTTCCTTGCGGCAGCTCTCCTTGGCTCCACAAGTAAATTTCTTCTTTTCGGTCTTCCCACAGGTATCGGTACTGCAGTTGGTATGCTTGTTATCAACTTTCTTCTTAAAAAATTCAATGCAAAGGTGCTTTACATTGCATCGGGTATTTATTCAATTATTGCAAATACCGCCGCTTTCGCAGTGGGCTACGCTTATTTCAAGACCGAAACTCCTGCATTGCAGATTATTTTTATCATCTTCCTGTTCCTTATCGGTCTTCAGTTTGGTGCTTCTAACCTTCTGCCCTCAATGTTCCAGGCAGACGTGCTTGAATCAATCGAGCTTCAGACAAAGGGTAAACGCCTTGATGCCGCACTCCCCTTTGTTATCGGTATCGGCACAATGATAAGCGGTACCGTTGCTTCTGCACTTTCACCTAAGATTCTTTACGGTGAAGGCTCAATTATCGGCTATGTTCAGCCCACAGACGCTGTCCCCGAGCCCACACAGAGCCTTGAAACCAAGATAATGATGCTGTTCTTCTACACAATTTTCCATGGCATTATGATGTTCCTTGCAGGTGTTCCCTTCTTCTTCTACAAGCTGACAGGCAAAACAAAGGACGATATCCACAATCAGGTGCTTGCAAATCGTGAAGCATTGGAAAAATAAAGCATTGACAAATTTTCGGAATTGTGATATTTTTATTATATATCAGAAGTAATTAAGGAGGCGAAAATCGATGGGTTCAATTCTCGGTATTATCTTTAATCTTTTTGAAGGTCTTGATTTATCAATGATTCTTGATTCAATCGAAGGCTCACTTGTTGAGTACGACGTAAGCTCAGTTCTTGACACATTTGCAAGCTTCTATGACGGCTTACTTCACTAATTTTCATAAATTTACCGCTCTTCTGCACAGGAGGGCGGTTTTTTTGTTTCGTAATTCGCCTTATTTAGTTGACTATAAGTAAAATAAAGTGTAAAATATATAATTAGTGAATTTTCGGTTAAATTCATTTACATACTTTAACAGGAGGCTGTTAAATGTCTATTATAACTGTTGACGGTCTTACCAAGGCTTACGGCTCACACACCGTTCTCAACGACATTTCCTTTACTCTGCCCAAGGGTGAGGTTATCGGTCTGTTCGGTCCCAACGGCTGCGGTAAAACCACACTTATGAAAATTCTGACAGGTCTTATTCACGACTACAAGGGTCAGGTGCTCGTGGACGGCAATGCTCCCGGTGAAAAGACAAAGGCAATCACTGCATATCTTCCTGAACAGACCTTTGTTCACGACTGGATGCGCAACATTGACGCAGTCAACTACTTTGCAGACTTCTATGCAGACTTTGACAAGGAAAAGGCTCTCGATATGTTAAACCGATTTGGTCTTAACCTCAAGCAGAAGTCAAAGACAATGTCAAAGGGTATGCAGGAAAAGCTGCTTCTCTCACTTGTTATGTCACGTGAGGCAGACCTTTATATTCTGGACGAGCCCATGGGCGGTGTTGACCCTGCCACAAGATCTTCTATTCTTGATTTCATTATGCAGAACTATGCACAGAAATCAACTCTTCTCATTTCCACACACCTTATAAACGACCTTGAGTCTGTTTTCACTCACGCTCTGTTTATCGGCGGTGGTAAGGTGCTTCTCAATGACAGCGTTGCCGAGATTACAAAGGACGGCAAGCACATTGAAGACGTTTTCAAGGAGGTTTTCAGCAATGTTTGGTAAGCTTCTTAAAAACGACCTCAAGGCACAATGGCACTCAGTCAACATCATTCTGCTGTGCATTGCCATTATCTGTGTGGTTGCAGAAATTTTTGCCACAGTAACCAAAAATAACGTGCTCAGTGTACTTGCCGGACTTCTTGTTTTTGTAGTACTCATTTTTGCCTGTATTGTTATGGTAATTGCAGTTTCAATGCTCTTTTCCAAAACGGTTTTCGGCAGAGCGGGCTATCTGACACTCACAATCCCCGCTAAGACACGTGACCTTGTGTGGTCCAAGACGGTTTCGGGCTTAATCTGGATTTTCTCCGTGTTCACGCTTATGATAGGCTCAATGTTCCTGTGGGTTTCACAGGTGGACAGCCGATTCGGTAGTGAAATTGAAGCTGCTGCGGAGCTTCTTTCACTTTTCGGTGCCCCTTCATTCTCGGTTGTGTTTGTAATTGTTGCAATTTACACCACAGTTTTTGCAGTTCTCATACTCCTTGCGGTACAGTGCATTTACCTTGGAATTACACTTTCAAACGTTACACCCTTCTCGAAGCTTGGTAACTTCAGTGCGGTTGTTGTGGCATTTGTAAGCATCTGGGTTATTGTTACACTTTCAGGTGCTGTCGGTGATGCCCTTCCTGTCGGTATTGTACTGACGGAAAACAGAGTATTATTTACCTCAGATTTTGCCAATGCTGTTAAAACTCTTGGTGATGATATTATTTTCAGGCAAAATCTTACAGGCATTATTTTAAGCCTTGCAGGTGCACTTGCTCTCAACGTGCCCATTACAAGCCTTATTAAAAATAAAGTGAACATTAAGTAATTTCACTTAGAGTGGGCAAAGCATATCCGAAACAGCCTTAAATGGCGAGGTTTCGGCACTTTTGCCCGATTTGCCTTTGAAATTTTAACGACATATGAGTGGAAAATACTATCCCAAATCTGATTCGGATACGCTTTACCCACTCCTAGAAAGGATTGACAGATATGGATAATATGAACGGACTCAAAAGAACCGTTTATTGTGGTGAGCTCCGTGCCGATAATATCGGTGAGGAAGTAACCGTTTGCGGTTGGGTTGCAAAACAGCGTGACCTCGGCGCACTTATTTTTATTGATCTGCGCGACAGAACAGGTATTGTGCAGCTTGCATTTGACGAAACTACTGCAAAGGATATTTTCGACAAGGCATTTGCTGTGCGTAGTGAATATGTACTTATGGCAAAGGGTGTTGTTCGTGAGCGTTCCTCAAAGAACAGTGAAATTCCCACAGGTGACATTGAAATCGACGTTAAGGATTTGAGAGTTCTCTCCAAGAGTGAAACTCCCCCCTTCGATATTGTTGAAAACTGTCAGACTGCAGAGCTTACAAGGCTCAAATACCGTTATCTTGACCTTCGCAGACCTGACCTTCAGCAAAACATTCTCTTCCGTCACAAGGTGACAAAGATTACACGTGACTACTTCGATGAAAACGGCTTTATCGAGATTGAGACTCCTATGCTCATCAAGTCCACACCCGAGGGTGCGCGTGACTTCCTTGTTCCCAGCCGTATTCATCAGGGCAGTTTTTATGCTCTTCCCCAGTCACCTCAACTTTATAAACAGCTTTCAATGGTGGCAGGCTTTGACCGCTATATGCAGATTGCACGTTGCTTCCGTGACGAGGATCTCCGTGCAGACAGACAGCCCGAATTTACACAGATTGACCTTGAGATGTCTTTTGTAACAATGGAGGACGTGCTTTCAATCGGTGAGGGCTACATTGCAAGAGTTTTCAAGGAAGCTCTCGGTGTTGATATTCCCCTTCCCCTTCCCCGCCTAACTTATAAGGAAGCAATGGAGCGTTACGGTTCAGACAAGCCCGACACTCGCTTTGGAATGGAAATTTTCGACCTTACAGATATTGTTAAGGATTGTGGCTTCGGTGTATTTTCAGGCGCAGTTTCAGGCGGTGGTTCGGTACGCGGTATCACAGCAAAGGGTGCGGTAAACACATACACCCGTAAAGAGGTTGACAAATTAACAGAGTTTGCACGCGGTATCGGTGCTAAGGGTCTTGCCTGGATAAGACTTACCGAAGACGGTATTGCATCAAGCTTTGCAAAGTTTATGACAGAGGACGAAATGAACGCTATTCTCGAAAGAGCAGGTGCCGAAAAGGGCGACGTTGTGTTCATTATTGCAGACACAAAGAACAGCTCTGTGCTTTCAACCCTGGGTTCAATCCGTAACGAGGCTGCAAAGAAGCTTGACATAATCGGTGACGGCTTCAACCTCCTTTGGATTGTTGAATTCCCCTTCTTCGATTGGGATGAAGATACTCAGCAGTTCGTTGCAATGCACCATCCCTTTACCTCACCTCTCCCCGAGTGCCTTCCCTATCTTGAAACAGATAAGGCTTCCGTACGTGCAGAGGCTTACGATCTTGTTCTCAACGGTGTTGAGCTTTCATCAGGCTCAATCCGTATCACAGACTCTGACCTTCAGGACAGAATCTTCAAGCTCCTCGGTCTTTCAGATGAGGAAGCACAGCAAAAATTCGGCTATCTTCTTGATGCCTTCAAATTTGGTCCTCCCCCTCACGGCGGTATGGGTATCGGTCTTGACAGACTTATTATGCAACTTCTCAGAGTTGATTCACTCCGTGATGTTATCGCATTCCCAAAGGTGCAGAATGCAAGTGAGCCTATGACAGAATGTCCCTCAAGAGTTGATGCACTTCAGCTTGAAGAGCTAGGTATTGACCTTACAGCAGACAAAGAGGAATAAACTTTAGTAAAATCAAGGCATTTGACAAGCAAAATGCAAAAAAGACTTGAAAATAATGCCGAATTAGTATAAAATTATTATGTTAAAATATGAATTCATATTTGGAGGATTTAATTTATGGTAACAGCAGGCGATTTTAAAAACGGCGTTACATTTGAAATGGACGGCAAGGTTTACTCAATCATCGAGTTCCAGCATGTTAAACCCGGTAAGGGCGCAGCTTTTGTACGTACAAAGATCAGAGACGTAATCAACGGCAGCGTTGTTGAAAAAACATTCAGCCCCACAGACAAATATCCCACAGCTTACATCGAGAGAAAGGATATGGAATTCTCTTACGAGGATGGCGGTCTTTACTACTTTATGGATCCCGAAAGCTATGAGATGATTCCCGTTGACGCATCTAACCTCAGCGACAACTTCAAGTTCGTTAAAGAAAATATGACTTGTAAGATTCTTTCCTACAAGGGTAATGTTTTCGGCGTTGAGCCCCCAACATTTGTAACTCTTAAGGTTACACAGACTGACCCCGGCTTTGCAGGTAACACAGCTACTAACGCTACAAAACCCGCTACTCTTGAGACCGGTGCAGAAATTAAGGTTCCCCTCTTTATTGATGAAGGTGAAGAAATCAACATTGATACAAGAACAGGCGAATACCTTTCAAGAGCATAATTAAATTTCAGGAGGTCACTACCATGACACTTACAGAAAAAGTTGCATATCTCAAAGGTCTTGCAGAAGGTCTTGACCTTGATAAAAACTCAAAAGAAGCAAAAATCTTCGAAGCAATGTTCGACATTCTTGAGGATATGGCTCTCACAGTAACTGATATTGATGAGGATCTCAGCGCAGTTGAAGACCTTGTTGATGCTATTGACGAGGACCTTGATGAGCTTGAAGAATACATCTTTGATGATGAAGATATGTTTGACGACGATTGCGATTGCTGTTGTTGTGATGATGACGAGCTTTACGAAGTTGAATGCCCCCTTTGCGGTGAGGAAATTCTCCTTGACGACGAGATGCTCGATGAAGAAGTTATCGAGTGCCCCGGCTGTGGCGAAAAGCTTGAGCTTGACATCGACTTTGACGATTGTGACTGCGATTGCGATTGCGGTTGCTGCGACGAAGACTAATACTAATAATAGAAAAGACACCCTGCAGGGTGTCTTTTTTTTAATGCAAAATTATCGGGGAAGCTTCGCTTCCAAACATTATAAGCTATCGCAAAAATAAACTTATCGAAGTGAACGCATTTATGTGTCAACAGAAAATCTGGCTAAAGAACAAACTAAAAATGAAACAATAAAACTGTTGTGTGGTCTACCTCTCTGTTTGAGAGAGGGGGACCACCTTTTTGTCAAGTAGCTGTTTAGCATTAATTTTCAAGCGGGTGCTTACTTATGTGTAAGAGCAAGGCTTGACGGGTGGTGGAGAGTTGTCGATGCGTCAGCATCGTGGAAACGAAGTTTCCATTGGATATAAACTCATATATACAATAAGGTACATTGTAAATAATGAAGTATTTGTTTAATATTTTACTTATTAAATCATTCAATATATTACCGTTGAATCTTACGATTCAAAACACTGCGTGTTGGCAACTCTCCACCGTCCGTCAGACTTGATTTAAATTATAGAAATCTTGGCTCGCTTTTAACTTTATTTGTACATAAAGTTAAAGAAAGACGGTCCCCCTCTCTCAAACAGAGAGGTAGACCGTCAAATAAGTTTATTTATCACTTGAAAGCTTGTTGTTACAATAAATTCTTTTGGTTGAACACATAAATGCTTTCACCACTATAAGTTGAATGGTAGCTATAGTATTACAGTTGTTGTTGCAGTGCTTGATGCTTCTGCATTTTTTACCGGTCTTTCAGCAATTTCAAAACCTACAGATGTAACAACAAATGCTACAATAAATAACAGCAATACAAGTATTGCAATTATAATTCCGCGTATAGTATCACGCTTTTTCTGTGAAACGCTGTCACCGATAGCATAGCTTTTTGAACCGATTTGTCCCGGATAATAACGGGCAAAACCATAGTAGCTTTTACGTTTTTTAACGTATTCCTTATTTCGTCTTGCCATAATTATTCCTCAATAACAGGTTCTACAAACCCACCTGCAGCATCATCTGAAGAGTCTGTGTCAGAACTGGAGCTACCTGCACCACCATTACCTAAATCGGAGCCGTTATTCTGGGAATCTCCACCCGCTGTTCCGCTATCCTCTGCTCCCGAGCCGTCATTATCTGAACCGTTATCCGGCTCAGGCGGACTTGCAGTTGTATCATTATTGCTGCCGGTATTTTCTGTTTCGTCGTTGGTTTGATTATCAGAATTGTTACCGGCATTTGTCGTAGCTTCTGTCTCATCATCCCCGGAATAACTGTTATTGTTATTATAGTCATTGTCATCATAGGATGAATCGTCGTCATCGGCAGTATTATCCCCGACATCCACATCATCATCAGATGAGCTGTCATAGCTTGCGCCGTTATAAACATCAATAAGAGTTGTTCTGCCCTCTTCAAGGTTAATGTTTGACTTACCGTAAAGAGCCATCTGCAAATCGTGTGCTGCCTGGTGGTAATCAACTACCCATATCCACATATTTGCACTACCCTGCTGGCAGTTATCATCGTCCGGAACCTGGATTGAACTACGCTCGTAGCCTGCCCAACCGCCCATAATTGCCTTTGTTCCGAGTGTAATAATCTCACCCTTGGTAAAGCCT
>JAZNLJ010000112.1:0-3564 GCA_045579005.1 Acutalibacteraceae bacterium
ATAACCTGATCTCTTACTACCTTTGGGTTTGAACCGAGAACTGTCGGGCCACCAGCCTGAAGGAAATCGAAATACTCGTTACCGTCAACGTCATAGAGCTTCATACCCTCTGCCTTGGTAAATACAAGGGGGAAGGGATAGTTGAAAGCAAGGTTGTGCTGAACACCGCCGGGAATAACCTGCTTTGCTTCTGCAATCATTTCCTTACTCTTGGCGCATTTCTTATCGTAATACTCTTCTTCGTATTTCTTAAGAACATCCGGTTTAATTGTGTGAATTGGTTGTTTGATGAGTTCATCAAGCTGTCTGTTTATGGCAGCAGCGTCATGATACTCACTGATAGCGAATCTTGTATCCATTTTACATTTCCTCCTTGGGTGGGTGAATTTGTATTCACCCACATTATACCTATATAATATACGTTTGTCAAGCAAAAAACTTGTCATCAAGAAAATAGTGTGGAAGTTTAACAAAAAGTTAATACTCATTTTATGCACTATTACGCGAGTTTTAGACGTTTTTGAACATTTTGTTGTTCTGTACACATATACGGAGAAATTCAACAAAACGAATCATAAATAAAAAAGATTATTTGTTGACATTGCACCATTCTTTTGGTAGAATAAAATAGACTTACAATCGAAGTTATTATGATGAAATTAAAAGGAGGATGTTTGTTTTGCAAAATTTAATGGATTCAAAAACACTTGCATACATAAATATGTATGCTATTCTCGGCACTTTGGAGAATCTTTGTGAGATTGTTCCCGAAGCATCCGAGCTCCTTCAGGGTCAGAAACCTATATCAATCGGCCTTGAAGTAAAAGGCGGACCCGCCGCTACACTTTACTTCAAAAACGGCAAATGCCGAATGGAGCAGGGCGTTGGTGCTTGTGATGTTAAGCTGCCCTTCTCAAGCTGTGAGAAGTTCAACGGTCTTATTGACGGCACAGTAACTCCCATTCCCTCAAAGGGCTTTTTACACATCGGCTTCCTTCTTAAGAAGTTTACAGCCCTTACAGACATACTTACAAAGTATATGAGAGCTTCCGAGGACGATCTTAAGGACCCTGTTTTCTTTGAGAGAAGCACTACGCTTATGCTTTACACAATCGGCGTTGCTATTGCACAGATCGGTAACAATGACCAGATTGGTAAATTCAGCACAAAGGCGATTGAGGACGGCAGCGTTCTCATCGGTATAAAGAACGGTCCCGCTGTTGAGCTTGTTTGTAAGGACCATCGCCTTATCACACTCAAGAAAGCACCTGAGAAATATCGCTCGGCTATGATTTTTGAGTCAATCGAAACTGCCCGCGCACTCTTTGACGGCAAGGTTAACGCCCTTACCTGCATCGGCACAGGCAAAATCGAAATGCACGGTCTTGTAAGTATGCTTGATAATGTAAACCGTATTCTTGACCGCGTTGCATTATATATAGGATAAGGAGGTAGCGAAATGAGTAAAAAATTCCCTTTATATAAAAACACAAATTCGGACCAGTGGTATGACAGAGCTACCAAGGTTATCCCCTCAGGTGTTTACGGTCACTTAGGCCCTGCTGAGGGTCAGTTCATCCCCGTAAACAGATGGCCCCGTTTCTCGGAGAAGGCACAGGGCACATATTTCTGGGATGTTGACGGCAATAAGTATATTGACTATATGTGTGCTTACGGTCCCAATATCCTCGGCTATTGCGACGAGGATGTTGATGCTGCCGCTATTGAGCAGATAAAATTAGGTAACTGTACCACATCTCCCTCAAAGATTATGGTTGAGTGTGCAGAGCTCCTTGTTGACACAGTTGCAAGTGCAGACTGGGCTTTCTTTGCAAAGAACGGTAACGACGCCACACAGGGTGCTATCCTTACAGCCCGCGCACATACACACAGAAAGAAACTTATTTTCTTCAACAACTTCTACCACGGTGTTTCTCCCATGGTGCAGAAGATTGACTACCCCGGTGTTACACCCGAGGACGTAGCAAACAACCTTTATGCTCGTTGGAATGATATTGAAGGTCTTAAGCAGATTATTGCAGAAAATGAGGGCGAAATTGCTGCTCTTATTGCACAGCCTTATAACCACGGTAACTTCCTTGACAACTACTTCCCTGACGAAGGCTTCTGGAAAGAGGTTCGTGAGCTTTGCACAAAGCACGGTATCGTTCTTATCGTTGACGACGTTCGTTGCGGTTTCCGTCTTGACCTTGCAGGTAGTGACCACTTCTTTGGTTTTGAGGCAGACATTATCTGCTTCTGTAAGGCACTTGCAAACGGCTACAATATGTCAGCCTTCTGCGGTAAAGAGTTCCTTAAGAACGCGGCGTCAAGCCTTTCATACACAGGCTCTTACTGGATGAGCGCCGTTCCCTTTGCTGCTTGTATCGCTTGTATCAATAAGCTTAAGGCTATTGATGCTCCCAAGCTGTTCCACGAGCTTGGCACAGAGCTTACAGACGGTCTTAAGGCTGCCGGTGCAGAGCACGGCTTTGACCTTGTTGTTTCCGGTGCACCTGCATTGTTCTACCTTAGAATTGCTAATGATGATTCACTCCTTCTTCATCAGGATTGGATTGCTGAGTGTGTAAACCGCGGTGTATTCTTTGCATCACACCACAACCACTTCATCAATGCAGCTCTCACACATGAGGATATCAACAGAACAATTGAGATTGCTGAGGATTCATTCAAGGCAGTAAAGAAGCTTCATCCCGAACTTTTTTGAACAAAATAACTGATGTTTGTCAGTAAAATAACCGTTAGGAGGAATAAAAATGGCACTTTCAAAACAGGAGTGGCTTGCTCTTGAAAAGAAAGCAAACGAACTCCGTAACCTTTGCCTCGACACAACTTATTGGGCAGGCAGCGGTCACATCGGTGGCGGTATGAGTGTTATGGATATTATGACAGTGTGCTATCACAAGTATATGCACATTAAGGTTGAGGATCCCAAGTGGGAAGACCGCGACCGCTTTATCTTAAGTAAGGGTCATGCAGGTATTGCTTATGCACCTGTTCTTTGCGACCTTGGCTTTAATGACAAAGAAATGCTCAAAACCTTTAACCTTTCAGGTTCAAAGATGGGTATGCACCTTGACTCAAACAAGGTTGTTGGTGTTGATGCATCAACAGGCTCACTTGGTCACGGACTTTCAATCGGTGTAGGTACAGCCCTTGCCGCAAGACTTCTTAAGAAGGATTACAAGACATTCGTTGTTCTCGGTGACGGCGAGCTTGACGAAGGCTCAAACTGGGAAGCAGCAATGAGTGCCGCCCATTATAAGCTTACAAACCTCATTACATTCGTTGACCGTAACCACAATATGATTGACGGTAACACAGAGGATGTTATGGCTCTTGAACCCCTTGCAGACAAGTGGGAGGCATTCGGTTTTATCGTTAAGAAGATTGACGGTAACAACATCAAGGAGCTTTGCGAGGCTATTGACTTTGCTTATGCAAACGAAACCGACAAGCCCGTTCTTATCCTTTGCGATACAGTTAAGGGTTGCGGTATCGACTTTATTGAAGGTGACTTCAGATGGCACTACGGTGCATTTG
>JAZNLJ010000113.1:0-3193 GCA_045579005.1 Acutalibacteraceae bacterium
TATGCTGTTTTTGCTTTTATAAATCAAAGCTTTTCGCAGATTTCCTTTGTATCTCTTGCGATTGCAAGCTCTTCGTTGGTGGGTACGCAGAATGCTCTTACCTTGCAGCCGGGCTTTGTGAGCTCGATTTCTTCACCGCGAACCTCGTTTGCTTCCTCGTTAAGTTCGATACCGAGGAATGAAAGGTTCTTGAGAACATCCTCGCGAAGGTCGATACAGTTTTCTCCGATACCGCCTGTGAATGCAATAACGTCAACACCATCCATTGCAGCAGCGTAGGAGCCGATGTACTTACGAATCTGATACCACTGAATATCACGTGCAAGCTTTGCTCTTTCGTTGCCCTCTGCGGCAGCCTGTTTAACGGCTCTATCGTCGGAGTGAACACCTGAAACACCGAGAACACCGCTCTGTTTGTTAAGAATTTTATCCATCTCAGCAGCGGAGATATTGTGCTTCTGCATAATGTATGTAACAACTGAGGGGTCAATACCACCGCAACGTGTTCCCATTGCGAAGCCGTCAAGGGGAGTAAGACCCATACTTGTGTCGAGAACCTTGCCGTCCTTGATAGCTGTGATTGAACAGCCGTTGCCGAGGTGACATGTGATAAGCTTGATGTCCTTAAGGTCCTTGCCTACGATTTCAGCAGTTCTGAAAGCGACAAAACGGTGTGATGTGCCGTGTGCACCGTAACGACGGATGTGGTCTTCTTCATAGTACTTGTAAGGGATAGGGAAGATGTAGCTTGTAGCAGGCATTGTGCTGTGGAAAGCGTTGTCAAATACTGCAACCTGAGGAACGTCTGCACCGAAAACCTCGTTGCAACACTCGATACCTACAACGTGTGCAGGATTGTGAAGCGGCGCAAGTGCGCTGAGCTCGTCGATTTTCTTGAGAACGTCTGCATCAATAAGCACGCTCTCTGTGAAAAGATCGCCACCCTGAACTACACGGTGACCGATAGCACCGATTTCGCTGAGTGAATCGATAACCTTGCAATCGCCATCTGTAAGTGCATTCTTAACAATGTTGAAAGCAACCTTGTGGTCAGGGATGTTTACGTAAGCATCAAAGCTCCTGCCGTCAAATGTTGAACCCTTTGTGTGGCTCATATCTGTGGCAATTGATTCGCAGATACCTTTTGCGAGAACTTTTTCGCCCTCCATATCAAAGAGCTGATACTTGAGTGAAGAGCTTCCGCAGTTGATTACGAGAATTTTCATCAATAAACCTCCAATAAAAAACATTTAATTCTTTTTCAGAAATTTAAACGCATTATAATTGTGTAAAATAGTGGGGTGAGAAATGTCTCACCAAATACTAATTATATCACTAATTATTTCTTTTGCAAGTGTAATTTCTTATAAATAACAGGGCACGAAAGGGGGCATTATTGTGAATTACGGCATTGTAGCGGAGTTTAACCCGTTTCACAATGGTCATAAGTATATTGTTGATATGCTTAAATCCACAGGGGACAATACCGTAACCGCAGTTATGTCCGGCAGCTTTGTTCAGCGTGGAGAGTGTGCCTGCGTGTCCGTAAGTGAACGTGTTAAAATGGCTCTCAGTAATGGTGTTGACCTTGTTTTGGCATTTCCTGTGTCGTATTCAACCGCCTCTGCAGAGATTTTTGCAAAAGGGGGTATAGAAACTCTTTTTTCGACAGGAGTTATAGATGCTCTTGGCTTCGGTGGTGAATGTGACTCAGCACAGGCTCTTGTGAGGTGTGTTGAAGTTATGAATACCCACGACTTTGGAATTTCTTTGAAAAAACGTCTTGATGAAGGCAACTCCTTTCCCAAAGCCCGTCAGATGGCTTTTTACGATTGCGGTGAGAGGGAGTGTGCTGACATAATTGCCACGCCCAACAACATTCTGGGTGTTGAATATATCAAGTCTATCCTTAAAGGAGAATATGCAGAAATTGAAAATATAACTGACAAAATAAGCGTTATAAAACGTAAGGGTGCAGACCACGATTCCTGCGACGTAGCAGAAAATATATGCTCAGCCTCCGCTCTTCGTGAAATGCTTAAAGGCAAAGGGAATTATAAGAATTTTTTACCTGAGGTATCCTGTGAAATATTACTTTCAGCACTTGATTCGGGCAAATCTCCCGCAGACTACGGCAGGCTTGAAACTGCGATTCTCTACAAACTTCGCACAATGAGTATAGATGAAATTGCACTTCTTCCCGACGTAACGGAAGGCTTGGAACATAGAATTGCAGGTGCGGTGAAAACCTCGGTTTCTCTCGATGAAATACTTGAAAAAATCAAGACAAAGCGTTATACTCATTCAAGGCTGAGGCGAATAATTCTCTGTGCACTTTTAGGTATTACCAAAAATGATGTTACGCTTCCCGTGCCTTATGTCAGAGTGCTCGGCTTCAATAGCAAAGGTGCACAGCTTCTTAAGGAAATGAAGGGAAGGTCAACACTTCCGATTGTTACGAAAAAGGCTGATTTGTCTTCTTTGGGTGAGGATGCGCAGAGGGTCTATGAGCTTGAGTGTCGCGCACGTGATATATTTTCGTTGGCTTTACCCATTCCTGATGAATCGGGTAAGGAAATGACAGACAAAATTATAATTTTTGATTAAAGGGTTTGCAAATATATGGATTTGATTGTTATCGGCGGTGGTGCCGCAGGACTTATGGCGGCAGGTACAGCCGCAAAAAAAGGCTTACAGGTTACTCTTATTGAGCGTAACGATAAGCTCGCACGCAAAGTTGCCATTACAGGCAAGGGCAGATGTAACGTTACAAACGCCTGTCCTCTCCTTAATGACCTTATTGCAAACGTGCCTGTAAACGGTAGATTTCTGTATGGTGCATTTTCACGCTTTACAACAGATGACACAATGGACTTCTTCGAAGAATTGGGTGTACCGCTAAAAATTGAGCGCGGTAATCGTGTTTTTCCTGTATCCGACAGAGCACTGGATATTGTTGATGCCCTCAATAAATACATAACCGTTAACGGTGTCAAGCGAAAGCAGGGTAGAGTTACAGAGCTTATAATCGAGAATGGCGCAGTAAAGGGGTGTTGCACCGAGGACGGTAAGGAATATTTTGCCGATAACGTGCTTATTGCAACAGGCGGTGTGTCTTATCCCGCTACAGGCTCCACCGGTGACGGCTATACACTTGCAAAGCAGGCGGGACACACCATAACCGACCTGAAGC
>JAZNLJ010000114.1:0-6153 GCA_045579005.1 Acutalibacteraceae bacterium
AACATCACTATGAACCGTTGACTTTGACACACCGAATTTCTTGGCGGCACTTCTTACAGTTGCATTGCTGTCGGCTATGTATCTGCCAAGCATTACAGCTCTGTCCTCGTAATCGTTATACATAAAAAATCCTCCCATAGAGTTCTATAGAACTATATGAGAGGAAATTTTTAATTATAACCTACATTATTTCTTGGGCTCGTTTTCTTTAATCCAGTCAACCATATCCTTAACCGACTTTTCAACACTCATAGGATTATAGTCAAGCTCACGTCTTGCCTTCTCAATAGAGAAGTTACAGTTTGATACGAGTTTACGAATTGAATATCTTGTAAACAACGGTGTTTTCTTTGCTAACTTATAGAAAAGTTCTGCACCGGGTGCAACTGCCTTTGCAACACCATAAGAAAGCGGGATTTTAGGAGCTTTCTTACCGCAAGCTTTTGCTGTTGCCTTGATAAAGCCGTCAACAGAAATCTGCTCACCGCAAAGGATATAGCACTCACCCTTGCCACCCTGCTTTGCCGCCATATACATACCATGAGCAACATCGCGAATATCAACAAAATTGTATGCACCAAATGAGAGTGTTACGGGGAACATACCGTTAATAAACATTCTCACCATTTCGCCTACGTTTGAAACCTTGAAGTCGTAAGGACCGATACAAGCACCGGGATGTGTAACAACTGCATCGATTCTGCCTGCCCTCACTTCATCAAGAACAAACTGTGTTGCGGTTGCCTTTGTCTTGGCGTAGGTACCCTCAAGATTATCAGTGGGGAAGTTGTCAACCTCCCTCATAACCTGATTATCAGGCAGAGGCTCAAATGCATCAACAGATGATGCATATATAAGGCGACGAACACCTTTTTCCTCACAAGCCTTGACAACATTTTTAGTTCCATCAACATTGACCTTCCAGATCATATCCTCCTGGTCAGCATTGATATCGATAATACCTGCAAGATGATAAACAACATCCACACCCTCAAATGCGGCTCGGAGTTGATCAAGGTCTGTAACGTCACCATAAGCCTTTTCGCAGTCGATACCATCAAACTGTTTGCTGTCTTTTCTTATTAAAATACGAACTTTTTCACCGCTGTCAACAAGCTCTTTTAAAAGCGCATATCCTATATGCCCTGTCGCACCGGTTACAAGACTGATTTTGTCAGCCATAAAGGTTATTCCCCTTTCATACCAAGCAATTTTACTGTACCGTCATAAACTGCCTGCGAAACCTTAATTGAATCATAAATTGCTGATTTGATATCATCGTCTGTTGCGCCTAATTCCTTTGCAAAACGGTCAGGAATGAAAAGATTAACATCCATAATATCTGCAAGTCCGTCAACATCAATACCGCTTTCGATACCCTTTTCAGCATATTCCTTCTTAACTCCACCGAGACCCATACGCATCATCCAGGGAGCAACACTGATAATCTTACGATCCTCGCCCATACCACGTGCGGCATAAACAATTTTGAGGAATTCCTTCCAAGTAAGGTTGTACATTGAGATAGGCCATGCCTTTGCGCCCTTCGACTTTTCAGCAGCACCAACGATAACCTCGCCAACCTGACGAACAGTAAGCATTGCTGTACCGCCACCGGGATACATTGTGAAGGGAAGCTTATCCATACGCTTGATTTGCTCTATAAGGATAACCCAAACAGGCTTTCTGCCTGGCTGTGTACCGAATATGTAGGGAAGTTCAAGAACTGATACGTCGAAGTTATCGTCAGCAAATGAAAAAGCAACTCTTTCCTGATCGATACGGCTTCTTATGTAGGGATGCTTCTTTGTAAGCTCCATATCGGGGCGTTCTTTTGCAAGGTATGCAAAGTAAGAACCGAGAACAACGGCGCTCTTCATTCCAACCTCTTTACAGAGAGGAAGAATTCTTTCCAGGGGCTGGATGTTGTATTTGTAGTATGCATCATAAACAGGTGCAGGGAACTCAACACGCTCGTCGATACCTGCGGCGAAAACGAAGCAAGCGTGACCCTTGAGAAGCTCACGGATTTCATCATCTGACTTCTCGTAGATGTTGCACATCTCGAGTTTCATTTCCTTAGGGATAGGAGCACCTTCGGGAAGAGGAGGCAAAGCAACACTTGTTACCTCGTGACCACGTTCAAGGAATATTCTTGCGGCTTCACAGCCAAGAAGACCTGTACCGCCAATCATAAAAATTTTCATTCTGTAACCTTCTCCTTAAAGTTATCAAAAATTTCAGGACCGTAAACGTTATTTTCGCCCTGACGATCCCAAACCTGTGCGAAGAAGGGATTGATTCTTGCTTCTTCGTCATAATTCCAGGGCCAGGGAAGCTCTGCGGGACACCAGTGACCGCCCTTGAGAACAAGGTTGGGAGACATCTCGAACTCGTTACCGCGAGCACTTACCCACTTAACGGGTGTATACATATCAACAATTTCTGTCGCAAGACACTTACCGCCACGGAATTCAGCAGCCTTCTGAAGATCCTCAAGAGTAAGAGAATTGAAATCCTTTGTTTCGTCATAACCGTGGTCAAGCACAACAACGTCGTCTGCAGTTGTCTTCTTTGAAGGAATAACAATGTCGAAATCCTCCCATTTTCTGGGAAGCTTTTCATATTCTTCCATACTGCCGTAGTAGGCCTTCATTCTTACGTCAACCTTATTTGCAGCCCACCAGAGTGTACCGTACTCGGGAGTTTCCGCAATTTTCTTCATCCAGAGCTTCTTGAGAATAGGTGCAAAGGGCTTTGCAAGGAAAGCAAGTTTGTAGAAGGATTCAACCTTATTCATCATACCCTTGAAATATTCTTTTACGGGAACATTTGCACGGAAATGGCAATACTTCTCAAGCTCGTCACCGTCGTAATACCACTGACCGTGGAAATTGCGTGTTGTGAACCAATGAGGGTCAAAGAGCTTCTTGGGTGAACCAAGACCGAGTGTGCCGAGAAGAAGATCCTCGAACTCATAGTTTGTAATTCTGTATTCCTCACCTGAACCGATGTTATAGAATCGTCTCCAGAACTCCTCAGGGATATCGTCACCGCAAACGTTTGCAAGAAGACGACCTGAGTCCTCAACTGTCGCCCACTCCAACATACCGTTAATCGGAACGTGGTACATAATGGGCTCAAGATTCTTAAGAATTGCAGGATAAAGAATACCTGACTGACGGAGTGATACCCAATGCTTAAGTCCTGATTCTGCGAAAACTGCCTCTGCCTTGATCTTACTGATAGCGTAGTGATCGTAAACACTTACCTTAAGAGGGTCACCTGTTCTACCCCAATGGATGGGAGCGTTTCTGTCACCTGTCTCAGCAACTGTACCTATGTAAACAACCTTAACAGCATCAGGGTCGGGCTGAGCCTTGATTGCGTTAACAATATTCTGTGCTGCAGTAACGTTTGTTTTCTGTGTTTTAACGGGATAGTAGTCAGCGGCAGGTGAAACCATACCACCAACATGGAGAACATAGTCTGCACCTGTAACCATATCAAGTACATCTTCGTAATTAGTAAGGTCACCCCATACTAAACGAACTGCAGGGTCGTTCTCGTATTTTGCGAATTTCGCGCGGTTCTTCTCGCTACCTCTGTTAAGAAGAACGATATTGAACTCATTTTTTCTTGCGTAAAGCTCAAGGAAACCCTGGTAACCCATTGTACCCGAAGAGCCTGTAAGCGCAACTGTTTTTTTCTGCATCTCAAATTCCCCCAATATAAGAATATTTTGCTATTTTATTATAAATTTTTGTTAATAAAATGTCAATAGAAATCAAACCATAAAACTACTTTGAAAACCTCGCAAAATCAACAAAAATAAGGGTTCGCTTTCAGCGAACCCCACAAAAAGTTATTATATTGATTTTTTCAGTTTGCCGGCAAATCGTTCAAGTAGCACCCTATTCCTATGCAAAGCCATATCGTAAAGCAAGAAAACAAGGTTTGACATTCCCAGAAGAATGGGTACCGTCCACTTACCAAACTCGGAATACTCCTCCCCCGATATTCCGAAAGCATACACGCTGATTACACCGATAAGTACTGCGCAGATATTGAACACAACAAATTTTAATATCCACGAAAAGATTTTCGGTAATCGTTCAAAAGCATCCTTCACAAGCGGATAATACCCGAAAAACAACGTATATGTAAGAGCACTTTCTTTATCGGTAATCAGTATAAGCAACAATATCGACGAAGCTGCATACACGCCAAGACCGTACTTTTTACCTGCAACAAGTGACATAAGCAGTACTATTACCCCTGTAATTATGGGCAAAACATACATAAGCACAGGAAGAATGGTAGTGGTTGCCATCAGCACCACGGTGAGTGCAACGGACATACCGCAAAGGGCGGTATACTTGACTTTTTTCATCAGTTAATTACTACCTCGTGACCTGTGCGAGCAGATTCGTAAATTGCATCGAGTATCTTCATAAGCACGACACCATCCTCAGCAGGGGCAATGCAAGGTGTACCGTTTTTAACACAATCAACAAAGTGATTGATTTCACGGCAGAAAAGACCATCAAATGAAAGGCTTGTATTATTATTGAAGTTTGTGTTTACAAGGTAGCCGTTTTCCTCGCTGAAAATTTCAACCTGCGGGTCAAGCTTTGCACCTGCTTTAGTACCGAAGAACTGAATGTTACCCTCGTCATTTTTGATATTAAGTGAAAAGCTTGCTTCAACAGAAAGCACAAAACCATTATCAAAACGAATAAGCGCAGTTGCCATATCTTCAACATCGCATATATCTGCATCACTTGCAGAAACAGAGCTGTAGCCTTTGCCCGTCTTAACGGTAGGACGGTTAAAGAGCTTTTGGAAGGTTGCACCGTAAACGGAAACAGGCTTGGGATTACCGCAGAGATATCTTGAAAGGTCGATTACGTGCACGCCAAGGTCAATGAGAGGTCCACCGCCTGAACGGGATTTGTCACCGAACCAGCCACCAGGATTACCGTTACGACGAAGGTATGTAGCCTTGGCATAATAAATATCACCGAATTTGCCTGCATCAATGAAATCGCGCATCACGTCAGCATCGTTACCATAGCGACGAACAAAGCCTATCTGCAGATGTCTGCCGTTCTTCTTAGCAGTAGCAAGCATCTCCTCTGCCTCGGCAGTATTCATTGCCATAGGCTTTTCGCAGATAACATCCTTACCCGCATTGAGGGCGGCAATGGTACACTCAGCGTGAGCCGCATTCCAGGTGCAGACACTTACAATATCTATCTCGGGCAATGCCTTAAGCATTTCATCCTTATCGAGGAAGCAACGCTCCTCGGGAATGTTGTATTTTTCAGACATATATTTAAGCTGTTTTTCATTGATATCGCAGAAAGCGTAAAGCTCAACGTCGGGATTTTTAATATAACCGTTGATGTGCTCGTTTGAAATACCGCCCACACCGATAACGGCTGCTTTTAATTTGCTCATAAAGAATACCTCCGAAAAAGGAATTTGTATCATTCGCAGAATTTGTAGAATAATACGAATGTCAACAAAAACAGTATAGCATTTTGTTATGATTTTCGCAATAGAGTTATGGACAAACAAAAAATTTTGTTTTATAATACTCGACAAAAAGAATATGATAATGAAAAGAGTTTTTGAAATGCCGTATTTATATGAAATGCACGCACACACGGTAGAGGTAAGCACCTGTGCAAGAGCTACCGTAAACGAGATGCTTGAATACTACGAGGGCAAGGGCTATACAGGTATTGTGAGCACCAACCACATGAACCATTCAACCTTTTACCGTGCAGGTCTTGACGATGCACCCTGGGACAAAAAGATTGACCATTTCCTTAAAGGTTATGAGCTTTTAAAGGAAGCCGCAGGTGACAAATACAACGTTATCCTTGCTATGGAAATCTGCTTCTATAACGGTGATAATGACTACCTCGTGTATGGCGTAACCGAGGAATTTTTACGCAGTCACGGTGACCTTATGGCAATGTCAGTAAAGCAGTTTTCAAGGCTCTGTCACGAAAACGGAATGTTGTTTATACAGGCACACCCATTCAGACGCGGACTTGAGGTAGCCAACTGGGAGTATCTGGACGGCTACGAGGTATTCAACGGTAATCCTCGTCACAAGTCCTGAAGTCGGAGGCCAAGCGG